>JAKPSH010000232.1 GCA_029555385.1 Pseudomonadota bacterium | reverse complement strand
TCACTTGATGAGAGCGATGAACTGATTGGGGTGCTGCTTACCGAAGGGGACAGTGATGTCATTGTGACAACCAAAGAAGGCATGTCGATTCGCTTCAGCGAGGACGATGTGCGCGCCATGGGCCGGGCCGCGCGCGGGGTGCGGGCCATTACGCTTGATGACGGTGATGAAGCAGTCAATGTGGCGGCTGTCGCCGCGGAGGTGGTTGATGCCGCGCAAGAAAGCGACGAATCGGGACCGGCGCTGCTTACGGTTTGTGAAAACGGGTTTGGCAAACGCACGCCGATTACGGAGTACCGTCGCCAAAGCCGCGGGGGTAAGGGAGTCATCGACATCAAGACACAAGAACGAAACGGCCCGGTTGTCGGAAGCTGCGTCGTGGAAAGCCGTGATGAAATGATGTTGATTACAACCGGAGGAAAAGTCATTCGTATTGAAGTTAAGGGCATCTCGCAGATTGGCCGCAACACCATGGGCGTCAATTTGGTAAGTCTCGATGAAGGTGAAAGTGTAGCGGCCATTGCGCGTTTAGCAGACAAGAGCGAGAGCGACGAAGAGCCAGCCGGTAATGGCGCCGGTGCAGCGCCGGACGATGATCCGGATAGTGATAGCGAATAAAACTTGCTGAAGACCGCTTTAACCGTGGCAGAGAAAACAAAAGCCGCCGTGATCGGATGTGGAAGCTGGGGAACAGCCCTGGCCCATCACTTGGCTGTGGCTGGGTGTGACGTAGTGCTCAGTGGCAACGAACCGGATGTCCTAAAGGCAGTTGCAGAAAAGCACGAAAATGCCAAGTATTTCCCCGGGGAAATACTGCATCCTGAACTGAAAACCTCAGACGATCAGCTTGTTGCCGCAAGAGGAGCACAGCTCGTGGTTTTTGCTGTGCCGTCTTTCGCGATGCGGAGCTGCGCTTCTGTAATCAAGCGAGTGCTGGAAAAGAAAGCCTGTGTTGTCAGTGTAGCTAAAGGGCTGGAGAGTGCTTCGCTTAAAACAATGAGTCAGGTTCTTCTTGAGGAACTGCCGCAGGGGCAGCCAGTGGCTGTGCTTTCCGGCCCGAGTTTTGCTTTGGAAGTTCTGCGTGGTCTGCCAACGGCTGTGACTGTTGCTGCGCATACGCATGATACCGCGAGGAAAGCAGGTAAGTTTTTCCATTACGCATATTTTCGTGTTTACACTTCGACGGATGTCGTTGGCGTTGAACTTGGCGGCGCAATCAAAAATGTGATCGCTGTGGCGGCTGGTGTCGTCGACGGGTTAGGCATGGGTAATAACGCCCGTGCAGCATTGATTACGCGCGGTATTGTGGAGATGCAGCGCATCATTCTTGCTTGTGGCGGCGACGCACGGACTGTAGCGGGACTGTCCGGCCTCGGAGACTTGCTGCTTACAGCTACGGGAGACTTAAGCCGGAACCGGCGGGTGGGCTTGGGCCTGGGCCGGGGAGAGAAACTCTCAGATATCGTTTCGCGTCTGGGCCAAGTAGCGGAAGCGGTTGAAACAACTGGCAAAGCGCTGGAA
The DNA here is from genome assembly GCA_029555385.1 of Pseudomonadota bacterium. Classification (GTDB taxonomy): domain Bacteria; phylum Bdellovibrionota_C; class UBA2361; order SZUA-149; family SZUA-149; genus JAKPSH01. The sequence goes on along the minus strand of JAKPSH010000232.1, from coordinate 8,973 downwards.
CTTGCGCGGCGGCACAATATTCAAGCGCCGATTATTGAGCAAATCGACGCAATCATCGCCGGACGCGCTACGCCAGGAGAGGCCGTGAAAAATCTGCTTTCCCGGGAGCAGCGGGCAGAGAACGAAGATTTTGTCCTTGATCTGCTTGGCAAATGCTGGGCGGAGTAGCGGACTTTAAGCGCCATCTTTCTGGACAAGAAAATCCCCAATCGCCAGTGTGTCGAGGCCCGATGTGTAGAAAGTTCTAATCGCATCGAATGGCGAACAGACAATAGGCTCCCCCTTGAGATTAAACGATGTGTTAAGCACGACAGGAACTCCCGTCTGTTTGTAGAAATCATTGATCAGTTCCCAGTATTCGGGATTTGTGCTCTTGCTGACCGACTGCGGCCGGGCGGTCTGGTCCACGTGGACCGCAGCGGGAATTTGCGCTTCTTTAGCTGCGTTCACTGGAAAACTGAGAATCATAAACGGTGAGAGCGCTCTGGCAGCAAAGTAATCGTGATAATGCTCTTCGAGCATGGACGGAGCGAAGGGCCGCCACCATTCACGGTACTTGACCGACATGTTGACTTTGTCCTTCATTTCAGCCTGGCGGGGATCGGCCAGAATTGACCTGTTGCCCAGTGCACGCGGGCCGAATTCCATGCGGCCGCGAAAGTGTCCGACTATTTTTCCTTGAGCCAGCTCGGCTGCGATAACCCGCGCACGTTCGGTACCGATGTTGCGGTAGTTTAACTTGTAGCTTTTGAGCGTCCGCTCGATTTCCTCATTGTTGAATTCAGGACCGAGGTAGCAGTGCGCGAAATCAATACGGGGGAGTTTCTGCTCAAGTTGCAGATATGGGTAAAGTGCTGCGCCCAAGGCGGTTCCTTCATCTGAAGCGGCTGGCTGTACGAAAATCCGGTCAATCAGCCCGGAGTCCACGACTTTTCCGTTGGCTTTGCAGTTCAGCGCAACACCGCCGGCCAAACAAAGATTGCGGCATTTTGTTTGGCTGACCCCGTAACGGACTATTTTCAACAGAGCTTGCTCGGCTGCCTGCTGCACAGCGAAGGCGATATCGCGGTGGCGGTCCGTGATTTCTTCGTCGTCCTGACGGGCCGGTCCCAAAACCCGCTCAATGCCGGAGACATCCAGCAGTCCGCGGCCGTAAAAGGCCGAGTAATTAACGCGGGGGAGCTCGCCAGATAAATCAATGAACTGGCTGAGATCTTCTTTGGCTTTGCCGTACGCAGCAAGCCCCATGACTTTCCATTCATCGCTTAGCGGAGCAAAGCCCAAATACTTTGTGAATTTCGCATAGAATAAACCGATCGAATCAGGCCAGCGGATTAATGAAACCGGCGTAAGAACCCCGTCACGGCCATGCCAGAAGGATGTTGATTCGTGCGCACCGCGTCCGTCAACAATCACAACGCACGCTTCATCGAAACCGGAGAAAGAGAATGCGCTGATCGCATGTGCCAAATGATGGTCGCAAAAAGCACAGCGCGCCTTGCCGTAGCGCCTTTGATAATTGCGCAGACCACCGCTGGTATAAGTGTAACGCAGGTGGCTTCTCGCGAAATCAAGCAGTGAGCGCGCTGACAGATATTCATGCGGCAGAACCTGGAGCTGGTGCACAAAATTTCGCAAGGGTGATTGCCACGACAAAACAACATTTGAAACCTCCGAGGCCTTCCAGCCTAAGTACTTCATGCCAGTCTCGATGGCATGCATGGGGAATTGGCGATCGTGGCAGATGCGGGTGATGCGTTCTTCGGACAAAGCGAATTCGACTTTACTGCCGTCAAGAAAGCAGACGCTTGAGTCGTGATAGCCGGAGTAACTGATGCCGATGTTTCTCATTTTCTTGTCCAATCATCCGTCAAAAGGAAAAACTAACTGCCGGAAACGCTTCAAATTCTTCGATTGATAAAGACGGCCAAGGCGGCTGAGCTGACGCGGGGAAAGCGTATAAAAAAGCGGCAGGCGCATTAGTTTGTAAATGCGGTAGCCCAGCGGCCAGTCGTGCCAGTAAAGCTTGAATTTATCTTTTTCGATGCTGACGGCCTCGGCCCGCTCAGCCGTTCCACTCTCGACATCGAGCGCAAACAGCAGTTCGCGCTGCTCGATCTTGTACGGCAGCAGCACTTCTTCGATAAGGTCCAGCCTGTCCGTATCCGCGCTGGTGCGGAGCAGTTTGTCAATGCCGCTAATGGCTTCGCCGATACACTGTGCTTTAAGCGGAATGCGGTCGAGCCTGGTGCTGTGAAATAGATTGGAATCGTGAACGCGGTACATCGTCAGGCACTTGTTGATCGAACTGATGTTGCCGACCCACAGCAGCGCGAGAAGAAATAAATCAGCTTCAATGCGGAGCGAATCAGGCAGGGGAAGAATGCGCTGCAGCGCAGATTTGCGCACGGCGGTACGGCTGGTGCCGTAGGCGCATTTGACCACGGTGCGCAACGTGGTGCGATCGAGGCGCAAGTTCCGGCAGTCCGGATACTGTTCGAAAATTTCACGGTCCGGCATTTTTATATGCCGTGCATTTACCACTATTGCTGTTTCGGGGTGACGCTCGAATTCTTCAACTACAAGCGCCGCGCGATCGCGTTTACAGCAGTCGTCCGAATCAAGCAAAATAATATATTCACCTTGTGCTGCTTCAAACCCCGCGTTGAATGCGGAAGCCTGGCCGCCATTCGATTTGCGCAAATAGGTAATCTTATCCTTATATTTTGCAACGCGCTCTGGAGTGTCGTCTGTGGAGCCGTCATCTACCACCAAAACCTCTAAGTCTTGTGCGGAGAGAGTCTGGTTGAGAGCGCTTTCGATAGCCTCCTCAATGAAGCGGCCGTAGTTATAAGTGTCGATTAAAATTGTCGCTACCCGCTTCACGGCAAATAGATTCCCTCTTAAAGAAGCCAAGAATGTTGGAAGTCAGACGGTTTTCTCCGGTATTATTCCACCTTTATCGGCGCACATTACCTGACTCATTAGCGCTTTCTCCGGCTGCGCTCGCTTGACCACTCATGAATTCTACCGCTGGCAAAGGCACTGCTGTAACAGGACGCGACCCAATTACCATGCGGCAAGATACGGTCGCGGCAATATTGGGCCAGACTGCGCCAATAACTAAGATGCATGCGCAGAAACCTTACAGTAGAAAGTTCTGCGCCCGAATCAATTTCAATACGGGTGATTCCCCTGCCGTATCCGCGCGCCCAAGTCCAAAGATATTCCCGTGTCATGCGCGTTTGTGGCACAAAATGCCGTACTTTCGCTTGGGGCACCCATACTCCTCTATCGCCGTTTTTGCGAAGCTGAAGAAACAAACTCGTTTCTTCGCACATCACCAGAGAACCGCCGATGGGGCCAAGTGCAGGATTGAAACGGAAGTTCGAAAAAGCTTCCCGGCGCAGAGCCATGTTCGCACCAAATGGCATTTCATTTTCAGGGAAAAGCCCTTCCTCGATCGCGAGATCTCGCAGGGTGAGCATCCCCTTGAGCAGGTCAAGGTTTTCATTCACCCAAGCGGGCGGCGGTGATTCGTACCAAGGAATTACCGGACCGCCGAAATAACTATTGCCGGGCCAGCGTTCGGCAGCCGACGCATAAGCAGCAATCCAGTCTGGCTCAACCAAGACATCATCGTCGGTCCAAACAAGCAAATCGCCTGTGGCGGAGTCCAGCGCGGAGTTGCAGGCATAGGTCTTGCCTAGAGTTGGCTCAAAAAGACGGCGCAGCGGCAGAAACGCTTCATGACGACTGATGATGCCGTCGGTGTCGTCCGAACAGTTGTTGTTGACAACGAGCAGCTCCCAGTCAAGCGCCGGTGGAATGCGGAGAGCGCGCATTTGCGTCAAGGTGCGATCCAAAAGCGTGGCTCTGTTCCAGGTGCAAATGATAACGGAAATTTTCATCGGCGAAGTCATCGCCTCTTTAACAGTCTGGCCGCAGCTTCAACGAGAACTCCGGCACTTTCAGCAGCAGTATAGCAAGAATGCACCCATTGCTCTCTCGCCAAGGCAAGCTCAAGCATGCCGCGGCAAGTCTTGCGCAGAGCTGTGCTGCCGATTTGACACAGACGCTGTGGCGGATAAGCTTCGCCGGATTCCAGTCTCAAACTTGCGATGGTGCGGCCACTTACGTATGCCCACCATACGAGATAGAAGAAAGTCAGCCGCTCGGGTGGAACAAAATGTTTGACTTTCGCTGACGGCACCCAAATGCCCCAGTCCCCTTCTTTTCTCAACTTTAGGATCAGGCCGAACTCTTCCCCGAGGCGCAGGCTCTTGCCCCGGCGCCCAAAGGCCGGATCAAACCGGTATTGATCGAATACCTGGCGGCGAAAGGACATGTTCGCTCCGAATGGAATTTCGTCGTCAGGGAATCGGCCCTCGGGGCAGTTGAAAACGCGAGCAACAAGCATGGCACTGAGAATACCCAGATTAGCGGTCACCCAGCGCGGCGGTGGACTGGAATAGGAAACTTCTATTGTGCCCCCAAAATAAGCGTTTTCCGGCCAGCGCTGAGCTGCCGCAGCATGGCTGGCGAGCCAGTCTGGATCGACAAGCACATCGTCATCTGTCCAAAGGATTAAGTCGCCGGATGCCGCGTTGATTGCCGTATTGCGTGCGCAGCTCAGGCCTTGCCGGGGCTCATAAAAGCGCTGAATCGGCAAATGCGCGGCGTGTTTCGCAATTATGTCATCGGTATTGTCGGTGCAGTGGTTATTGACAACAATAAGTTCCCAATCGATCTCAGGAGGAACTCGCAGACTGCTCAACGAAGTCAGTGCTTGATCCAATAATGCTGCGCGGTTCCAAGTGCAAATGACAACCGAAATTTTCATCTAAATCAAGCAACCCGGGAAGATCTTGAAATTCGTATGCGGCAAAGCGGCTTTGTTGTGACCGGCCTTTGCTGGCGCCCAGCAGAGAGCGTCGAGTTGATTTCTCTGCCCGAGCTTATATCAATTGGATGATCCTGACAGCGGTTAAAGTGCTAATTGATTGTTAATTACCCAGGGGACAAAGAGGAAAAGATGGAAGCGAGGCTGGCAGAAACCATGAACCAAAAAATTAATCCAGGCGAGCTTCAACGACAGACGGCGCACTGCCCACAGCAGTCCGGCGTCTGCCACATCGGCTTGCCGAAGGACGTTACAACCGGAAGAACCTAACGCAAAACAAAAAACGGACAGAAACGGCAACAAAAACTCAGAGCCCGCCTCTCTTCCCGTGATGAACTGCGCAGTTCATCACGGGAGAAGATGCGCTCCCGGGCCGAATGCCAAAAACCAAGCAAAAACCGCGTCTTTAGTCGCGTAGCTGCCGGAAGATTATTTTTTCCAGCAGGTGTTCCAATAAGCACACTATAACAAGCGGGGCGCGGTACCACAAGAGAAAAATTTAGTGATTACAGATAGTTAGACCGAATATTCATTCGGCATACTTATGTGGGGAGCAAATAGAGAAACTCAAACTGCAGCGGGAGTGGTGCTCTTTCGCGGTATCGTATTCAGCGCCGCTCCTGGTCCCGTGCCATTCGTACCGTTTCGAAGCGCCTCGTCTTCACTAGCTGCGATGCTCGGCAGCGAGATCTGCTGCCCGGTGCTGTAACGGTAATCATTGAAAATATGCTCCGCCGTGGGCAGGATGTAGTTGCCGTCCGCCATTCGCACGGTGGTGTCCTTTAAGCGGTAGACATTGTGTCCGCAGGTATAACAATTGTAGCGCATGAAGTGATAACAAATGCACATCTTTTCTGTAACCGGAAGCTTCTTACCGTCCGCATCCACGCCAGCGGCATCCCACGCTTGGTGATACTGGCATTTGCCGTTCTTGTCGAGAATATAGCCGAGAGCTTCGCAGTTCGGCTTGATGTTGGAGGAAAGCGAAGGGCTGCACTTAAGCATACGCATCGGATAGCCCGTAGGCGAAGAAAGATTAACTTCGACGTCTTCTTCCTTGGACAGCAGATAAATCTGTTTAACGTCCGACGGAAAGCCGCACTCCTGCGAAATAGTGAAGCGCGTAGCCACTTGGACCGCCGACGCACCGAGCCGCAGAAAATCCACGGCGTCGCCGCCGGTGAAGACTCCGCCCGCGGCAATTACCGGAATGCTTAAGTTCTCTTCCTTGAGCAGAGCCAAGACTTCTTCGACCAAAGTGCGGAGATTAAACTGATGCAAGCAGTCAATGCCAAATCCAAGATGACCGCCGGCCAGCGGGCCTTCCACCACGACATAATCAGGATAGCGGTTAAGGCGCGCAGAACTGCGGAGGAACACGCCCAGTGCGCGGGCGGATGAGACAATAATCCCAATTTTTACATCACGGAACCGAGGCTGATCTTCAATCAGCTTCAGCGTTCCCGTGTGCAGCCCAGCCGAAAGGGTGATGCCGTCAATTCCTCCGTCCATCGCTGCCATGAGACGAGCGCGCAAGGTTTCCGCGGGATTGCCCATGGTGAGCTTTTCCATCAGGTTGACGAAAACCAGCCCGGAGCCCCTTTTTGCTTCCATTGTGTGGCGCACGTGATTGAGTGTCCCCTCATATGTGCGCGCGAAATCCCATTTTACAGCGCTCTTATCTAGAGAATCGGCAAATTGGCGAAATTCTTTTTGTTTGGAATTTTGCAGCCGCGTGCCGAATTTCTTGTCAGAAACATAAGGTGCCATGGCATCAGAGATGTGACCGATGCCGCCCAGTTCGGCCATTTTCAGCGCAAGCTCAGAAGTTGAAATATCGACACCCATACCGCCTTGCATGATCGGGATGATTTCCTTGTTTCCAAGGATCAGGCGGTAATCATCAACACGAGACATAATAATTAGATTCTCCGGTTATGAAAGATGGGGATAGTCTTCTTCCCCTTCCGCTAGTCTAAACTAGACATGTTTGAGCTTTACTGTGGCCTATCAACCAAAAAGCAACTTGCCCGCAGGGCAAAACTCCCGACACTCCATGACCAACACAAACCCCTCACGCCCTGCTTTTCTCTGTCGGCAGGATTCTAGCACGACACCCGTCTTTAGAGATACCCTCGGTGTGCCAACCCTTATTTACCCAGAAACGGATAAATAAACAACTGCGGCTAATTAGGCAAAGAAAACAAAGAATCTATCCGGACTTGACTTCCCATCATTTTGATGGCTTAAGTGTGCGCTTATGAAACGGACATATCAACCAAGCAATATTAGCCGCTTGCGGACACACGGTTTTCGGGAGCGTATGGCCACAACTGACGGCCGCGAAGTACTGAAACGCCGAAGAGCTAAAGGGCGAAAGAGACTCACTGTCTCCATTCCACTCAAGGGCCGGAAGAAGTAGCCTTACCTCAGCGCCTGGCTGGAAACACCAGGGTCAAGTTTGAGCGAGCACAGCGATTTCTGCCGGGCGTTTGCGTGCACGGACTGGTCGCATGACTTCAGATGAAAAACTTCCACGTTCGCGCAGAATAACGCACCGCCAGGATTTCCTCCGGATTCAGTCCACCGGGCGGCGGTGCCGTTCCGCGCATTTTCTCCTGGCGACGCTGCCCCGGGTAAATGCAGCAGCACCTCAAGACGCGCGGCACGTCTCCGACACGCTGCTGCCCGAGCATGACGATGCGCGAATAGGAATCACAATTACAACTAAAGTTGACAAACGTGCGGCCCGCCGCAACCGGCTGCGGCGCCGAATTCGCGAGATTTTTCGCCGTGAGCGGGCAAGACTGCTCAGCGGGCGGGATCTTGTGATTATTGCCTTAACCGGCGCGACAGAACTTGAGTTCGTAAGCGTAGAAGATGAAGTGCGAACATTGCTGCGAAGGGCTCGATTATACAGGCGTAATTAAGCTCTGGCAGGCTTAAATCCTGCTTGATGGATATTTGCGTTTCCGGGGAAAATATAGTTTTCTTACGCAGCCAAGCGGCTGAATCAGCGCATTCGGCTCAAATGTTTACGGGGAATAAAGTGCGGCAAGTTTTGACAGCACTCGACAATGCACTCGTCAGCATATTGCTGGTGCTGATTATGTTTTGGCGCTGCTGCCTGTCCGCGTTGTTCGGCGCGAGGTGCAGGTTCCACCCGGCATGCTCGCAGTATGCAGCGCAAGCTTTGCGCACACACGGCGTGCTTAAGGGAAGCGCGTTTGCACTTACGCGTTTGCTGCGCTGCAACCGGTTGTTTGCCGGCGGATTCGACCCTGTTCCGCCCAAGGATACGGCTGGGTGTGGTTTTTCCCAGACGCGCTCCGGGCTTTATTGAACTCAAGTAATGGCGGTCATTAAACAATGAGCAATCATATTGACGGCGATCAGTCACGGCGGGTTATCGCACTAATGCTCTGCCTTTTTCTCGGTTTTATGTACATTGAAACCGTTTGGAAACCCTATTTCGAGGGTGCGGGCAATGCGCCGCAGCAGACGCCAGCACAGACGGTTTCTACTCTGGCACCATCCCCATCGCCGCAGGCTGAGGTTTACTCCGACACGCCGGAGAACCTTGCTCAAGGCGCGCACAAATCAAACGCAGCGGCCGCGCACCGCTCCCCCGCTGACGAACAAATCACTGATGCCGGCAGTTTTGCCGTTCAGACCGCGCAGATTACCGCGCGTATTTCTTTGCTGGGCGGCCGGATTACGGAGCTGCTGCTTAACGAATATCAGGCGGAAAGAGGAACCGGACAAAAGCTTAATCTCGTCCGGCACGTTGATTTTGCGCCCTACCCTCTTGGCGTCTACAGCGGCGAAGTTGATGATGGAAAGACGCATTACCGTCTTAGTCGAGCTCCCGCGGCGCTAAAGCGCGAAAGTGCTGATCAACTATTCGAGCTGACGCAGGGCGGAGCAGAGAGCGCAGTATTTGAGCTTGAAGGCGCGCTTCCCGACGGCCGGCTAGTAAAGAAAACACTTACATTTTATCCGGGCGGATATTTCGCTGATGTCGCGGTAAGTGTCGGTGCACCTGCGCCGGATCGCTCGCGCCTGGCCTT
>JAKPSH010000073.1 GCA_029555385.1 Pseudomonadota bacterium | reverse complement strand
AGGCCTGCCGCCCGCGAACTGAGGTGCAAAGTATTGATCTTGCGGAACTTGTTGCGTCTTGTCTCCTTACGCAGGAAAGCGCCCAGCGCGCCGGCTAAGGGGTGGTAAAATCCTGCGTTTTGTTGGATAAAGAATGTCCTTGTTGTTCTCTTAAAGTCTGCACCGTGAAGAAAGGCTAGGTTTCAATTTTTCATCCCTGAGGATGAGGGGCTAAGGATTTTTGCAGGCGCTTGGCTTGGGTCCCCCATCGTCATTTTCTTTCTGCCGGAGACTGGAGTCTTCGGCATCTAACTCTAACTTGCGGAGGTTCAGCCCATGACTATCCCAGGTGTTTTTCAACAGGTCGGATTTTGCACGGAGGGTGCTTACCGCATGTTCGGCCCGCCGGAGGGCGGAGAGCCCGGTATCGAGACGCATCGCAGCATCGTTCGCGCACTCGGAGAGATCGGCTACAACTGGTTTGAGCTGGTCGGACCAACCTTGAGCAGGGATACGGAGCAGATGACGGCGATCCACTGTCAGCCGTTTATGCAGGCTGCCAGGGAAGCGGGCGGACGAAACTCCGGTCTGCATTGGCTCCTGGCGGGAACGCAGACCGATCTCACCAGTCCCGACGCCGAGGTGCGAAAGCGAACCGCGAACCGGATTGTCGCATTGACCATGCTCACAAGCTGGCTCGGCGGCCGGGTCAACGTCCACGGATCTCCGGCGCAGCGCAATCTGCATTGGGACCAGACTTATCCCGCGGCGTTCGATGCGGCCGTGGAAGTCTACGCCATGGTTGTGCCGCGCATCCGCGACCTTCGCGTCAAGATCTGCATCGAGCAGCTCGCACCGAACGAGACGAATTTTCTCGGTTCTCTCGCGGAGGTGATGCGCTTTATCGACGCGGTGAACGCGAAAGTGGGAGCAAACCATCAGGTGCTCTTCCCGATCATCGACATCAAGGCCCTGCTGTTCATTCCCACCGTGACGATGACGGACGTTGTGGCCGCTATCCGCAAGTACGGGCCGCGCGCAGCGCATGTTCACCTGAACAATAAGACGCTGGGCGGGCCCGGCTGCGACGACCTCGATTTCGGGCCGGTTTTCCAGGCGCTCTACGATATCGGCTATCACGAGCCCTGGGAGCTTACCGGCGAGCAGCGCATTCTCTCCGTAGAAGTGTTCAACGCGAAAACCGTGTCCCTTCTCGAAACGGCGCGCAAAAGCTTCGAGACGATCACCTCGTGGCGCCCCAAATAGCGTCAAGCTGTGTGCCGCAGCACGGTGCCATGCTTGCCTCACGGGCGGCGCGGGGCAAACCACCCTTGCGCCGCCCGCCTTTGAGGTCTTAGGTTCTTGCTGTGCGTTTTGTCCGGTTCATCCTCAGAGATATTAAATGGAAGCCGCTGCCAAGCTCTTTCATTTGCGGCGGGGGCTGCATTTTGCGGCAGGCTCCTATGGTATTACGTGCCGGACATAACCTTGCGCCGTGTATATTGCCGTGTCCTGCGCCTCCCTTTAAGATCAAACTGGATATGGAAAAGGAGGAACAGCACGATGTCACTTTTATCCGGCTTCCGGAACTTGTTGAACCGGGCGGCTGCCGAATGCCCGGATTGCGGAAAGAGGATCACAGCGGAGGAGGCAGAAATAGGGATGTCGCTATTTTGTCCGCGCTGTTTAGATAATTTTCAACAAGTGAGCAGTAAACTAATCAGGCTCGGGCCGACTCGTGATGATCGCACGGCGCTGCGCCCAGACCGGAGTGCCTAGCCATCAAATAAGCGAATAAGTCTGCCGCAGGCGGAATTCCCCCAGAAAATCGTCGAATCGCGCAGATTTGTGGCATCACCTGGGTGAAAGCAGAAGTCGCGCATGGGCGGTGGAGAGTTTGACTCTGCCGTGCGCTGAAAGCGCGGCGTGATAACGCCCAGAGCGATGCTGCCGGGTGCTGAAGGCATGCCCTTTTTGCACCGGGGAGGCAGTGGGGCGGGCCGGCTGGTGGAAATGCGCTTGCCTGGCCGCAGCTTGTTCAGCCCGGCAGCACTTGCTGCAAGCGCAGCTCTGCAAGCCGGCGGCGGCGCGCCTTCAGCACCCGGCAGCATCGCTCTGGGCGAAGCCAATGGACCGCACAGCCATGGCAAAATTTATTCGGTTATTCTAGGGCTAGAGCTGTTTACGATTCCTCGTATCTGCCGATTCGAGATCCTCCTTCGCTAACCTGTCCGCCGCAGCCTTGGCGAAGGCGAAAGCTACGGAGGATAGAGCTTTTTCTAGAACTTGCAGCGCCAAAAAGCGCTACAAGGTTCTGAAAAATGCTCTAGTTCTAGGATATGCAAAGCTACCAGCGGAGCAGCACTCCGCCCCATGTGAAACCGCCGCCGAATGCCGTGACGAGCAGCAAATCGCCGTGTTTGATTTTTCCCTCCGCCGCCGATTCGGCAAGCAGCATGGGAATGCTGGCAGCGCTGGTATTGCCGTACTTATGAATGTTCACCAGCACCTTGCTCTCGTCCACGCCAAGATGTTTGGCCATGGAGAGCACGATTCGCTTGTTTGCTTGATGGGTAATGAAATAATCAACCTGTCCCACGGCAATTCCGGCGCGTGCGAGCACTTTCTCGCTTATGTCACACAACCGGCGCACCGCAACCTTGAAGACTTCACGTCCGTCCATGCGCAGAAAATGTTCACCTGCCGCGTAGCTTTCGGGAGTGGGGCGCGAAGCTGTGCCATTGGGCACGTAAAGGAGATTAGCGCCGTTTCCATCAGCGCCTAGTTCGCTGGCATAGATGCCGCGAAGCGCACCGGCACTGCCGCTAGCCCAGCGGGAAGCCCCGCCCGGATTGCCCGCTGGTGCTGCTGCGCTCAATACGACAGCTCCCGCGCCGTCGCCGAATAGGATGCAAGTGCCGCGATCTTTCGGATTAATGATGTAGCTGTAGATATCTACACCGACGACGAGCGCGTTTCGGCACTGTCCTGAAGCAATCAGCGCATCTGCAGTGACAAGCGCGTATACAAATCCCGAACATACCGCGTTTAAGTCAAAGGCCAAACCGCAGACCGAGCCAAGCCGCCGCTGCAGCAGACAAGCGGTGCTGGGGAAGGAGTAATCCGGCGTGACCGTGGCAACGATGATCGCGTCAATATCAGCAATCGTTAGACCGGCGTGTGCGATGGCCTCCCGTGCGGCAGGTTCCGCTAGCTCGCTTGCACACACTTCGGGCGCACTCCAGCGCCGCTCAGCGATGCCTGTGCGCTCCCGGATCCATTCGTCTGTAGTCTCCAAATAAGATGCGAAATGGTTGTTATCAACGACTCGCTCCGGCACGTTCATGCCGCAGCCAGCCACAAAGCTGGCAGTTTGGACCTGCGGCCAATTAACAGCATCTTTGACTACGCTCAAGTTTGGTACGGCCACAGCTTATACTCGCTTAAAAAGGATCGTTCCATTTGTCCCGCCAAAACCGAACGAATTCGACACGGCGGCTTCCACCGAGACTTCGCGCGCGGTATGCGGGACATAGTCCAAGTCGCACCCCTCGCCCGGGTTGTCGAGATTGATTGTCGGCGGCACTATGTTGTCTTTGATTACCATGGCCAGCACCACGGCTTCCACTCCGCCGGCGGCGCCAAGCAGGTGCCCCATCATTGATTTTGTCGAACTCACCAAAAGACCGTTCCTGGCATAATCCCCGAAAACGCGCTTAATCGCCGCAGTCTCGGCAGGGTCATTGATCGGAGTCGAAGTGCCGTGTGCGTTGACGTAGCGGATGCTTTCCAGCGGCATTTTCGCTTGTTCGATGGCCATCTTCATGCAGGCAACAGCTCCTGCTCCGTCCTCCCGCGGCGCTGTAATATGGTAGGCATCTGCCGAAAAACCATAACCCGCCACTTCCGCATAAATCTGCGCGCCGCGTTTTTTTGCTGCTTCATATTCTTCGAGAACGAGCAGACCGGCACCCTCGCCCATAACAAAGCCGTCCCGGTCACGGTCAAAAGGCCTGCTTGCTTTTTCCGGCTCATCATTACGCGTAGAAAGCGCTTTCATTTGCGCAAAACCCCCAATGCCGAGCGGTGTGATCGAAGACTCGGCGCCGCCAGTAATGACCGCATCCTGCAAGCCATCCTTAATCATGCGGTAAGCCTCACCCACGGCGTGTGTTCCAGAGGTGCAGGCGCTGGTAATGACATAGTTGACACCTTGCAGGTTGAGATCCATCGCGATATTCCCCGGTGCAAGGTTGGAAATCATCGCTGGAATCAAAAACGGCGAGATCTTGCGCGGGCCGCCGTTAAGCAGTGCCTCATGGTTTGATTCCATACTCGGCAACCCGCCAATGCCAACACCTAAAATGACTCCGCACCGTGCAGGGGCATATGTCTCTGCACCTAAACCGGAGTCTTTCCAAGCCTCCTGCGCGGCACCCATCGCCAGCAGCGAGAAACGATCATAACGCTTGAGTGCCTTTTTCTCGACGACGGTCTCGGGGTTGAAATTCTTTACCTCGGCGGCAATCCGGCAGGAGGACGCGCTTGCATCAAAACAGGAAATCTCGCGCACCCCCGACTGGCCCTCCACCAAAGCGGTCCAAGTCGTTTTAAGGTCATTGCCCAGGGGACTGATTACCCCAAGCCCGGTAATCACTACTCTTCGCTCAGCCATACACAAATTCCCCATGATCGATGGAAGAAATTAAAACTCGTTATTATACATAAAGCCGCGGGGGCCTAGACCCTATCACGCACCCAACGGGCAAAGTCAAGGCTGCTTGCGCGCAAAAATCTCACGCATCACGCCCAAACCGGCACGTTTGTTGTGAGCAAATGAGATTTCGTTTATCCTCTTGAAAATATTAACAAAAGATAATGGATCAGCTGGAAGCCGATGCAACAAATACTGCATGCTGCGATCACTGAGACGCAAATTGCAGCGCTCGGATAATGACGCCAGCACTGGCTGCAATTCGTCATCGCGCGGGTATGCGACTTTAAGCACGCTGCCCGCAGAGTAGCGGCTGGTGAGATGTGGATTTGCCGTGGACTCCCCAGGAGATCTCCGTGATGTGATAACAATCAGCCCACCGCCTGCTTTCATCTCGTCATACGCAGCAATAAAACTTCCGCCGCCGCCAATCTGTTCTTCAGGCTGACTTTCGTGCTCAGTGGAGGCATCTGCGCAGAAAAGGCGCACTGACATCGCCGGATATCCGCTTTTTAATGCAGACGCGCGGCAGCCTGCGGCAAGGTGCGTTTTTCCCGACCCAGGAGGACCCCAAATAAACAGTATGCGAAAACAACCGTGCTCACCAGCAACCTCGTGCGCGGCTTGTTCAAGTGCACGGGCGGCTTCGCAAACGCCGCTGTGCGAAACGAAATAATCCAATGCAAATGGTTCAACCGGCGCTAAGGCCAGACTCAACTGCTCGTGCGGAGTATCCATCTTCAACAGCCCAGGACAACTTCCCGTTCTTCAACAGATGGAATCCGGCAGATCCTGGCGCCAAGACAGCGAAGTTTCTCCACCAAGCGGTCGTAGCCGCGGTCAAGATGATAGATTTCGCTCATTTGTGTGGTTCCTTCCGCCATCAGTCCCATGATCACTGCACCTGCCGCAGCACGAATGTCCAGTGCTTCAACAGGAGCAGCGCTGAGCTGCTCCACGCCGTGCACGGTCGCTGTTCTTCCATCAACCGAGATGTCGGCACAGAACCGGCGGTACTCGGCGACATGGCCAAAGCGGCTCTCGAAAATTCCCTCATGAATTACGCTTGTGCCGCAAGCCCGTGTCAGCGCCGCCATGAGCAGCGGCTGCACGTCAGTGGCCACTCCCGGATACGGACGGGTGTCAAAATTAACGCCGGCAAGACGCGATCGGCAGGCGACGCAAATGGCGTTTTCCTGGCGAAGCACAGTGCTTCCCGCCTCTTCCAAAACCCCGAGCGTGGAGTCGAGCGCTCCCGGACTTAGACCTTCAACGGTCACCTGTCCTTGGGTAGCCGCGCCGGCGATAAGATAAGTCGCCGCTTCAATGCGGTCTCCCAGCACTGCATGCTGAGCCCCGCCAAGCTCACTCGCGCCATGGAGCCGGATGACTTCACTTCCCGCGCCTTCGATGCTCACTCCCATTTTTTCGAGCATCGCTGCCAGATCCACGATCTCCGGCTCGCGCGCAGCGCCGCGGATAATGGTTTCTTCGTCAATAAGTGCAGCGGTCATCAGCAAATGATGGGTGGCACCCACAGAGGGGAAGTCCAGCACAATTTCGCCGCCGTGCAGTCCTCCCGGAGCCTGCGCAAACACGACTCCGTGCTTCAGGCGGATATCCGCGCCGAGTTTAGCCAGACCTTTAAGATGCAAATCTACAGGACGGCTGCCGATGGCGTCTCCGCCCGGAAGAGAAACGCGGGCCTGTCCAGCCCGTGCAAGCAGCGGACCCAGAACCCAAAAAGAGGCGCGAAGAGCTTTAACCGAACCGTAAGGCGCTTCCGTGCCCTTGACTCTCGCCGTCCGAATGCGCACGGTATTTGCCTCAAAGCTCGACTCGGCACCAACGCAGCGCAGCAGCCGAAGCAAAACTGTAATATCCT
This sequence comes from Pseudomonadota bacterium, assembly GCA_029555385.1. Taxonomy (GTDB): domain Bacteria; phylum Bdellovibrionota_C; class UBA2361; order SZUA-149; family SZUA-149; genus JAKPSH01. The sequence goes on along the minus strand of JAKPSH010000073.1, from coordinate 12,824 downwards.
CCAAGTCCGGGACATTTTTCAGCACGCATTCCTCGCTGGTCAGGATGCTCGCAATCAAAAGCGGCAGCGCAGAATTCTTGGCGCCGGAGACCTGAATGTTGCCTGAGAGACGGCTGCCGCCAGTGACACACAATACTTCAAGCATTTATTTTCCGACCTCAACCACTCGCTTAACCCCCCGTAAATCTTGGATATAATTGATCGTAGTTAGCTCCTCACGCTGGGCGATGCATCTTACATCAGAGTCCTGGCCCGCGCCAATCTCCATGACCAGTGCGCCCAGAGGACCTTTTTGCCGAAGAATCGGAGCCGCCTCCCTGATTAGTCTTTCTATCACATCAAGCCCCTTTTCGCCTGCACGCAATGCGCACTTTGGCTCGAAGCCGGAAATCTGAAAAGACAACTCTTCGCTGTCACTGATGTATGGCGGATTGGAGACAATCAAAACCGCGCCATGCCGCTCAGGTTTGACCCGGACAGCACTGAGAACATCTGAGACGGCAAATGAAATATGATCCTCTAATCCATGCGCCAGCGCATTGGACTTTGCCACCTTCAGCGCAGCAAAACTACAGTCCAATCCGATAAACATTCCGCGTGATAGTCCTTCTTCACCGGACTCTTTGCGTAGAGCGCACGCCAGTGAAACAACTATCGCACCGGATCCGGTTCCCACATCAAGCACTAGATATCCGCCGTTCAGTGGGCCATGTCCGGCAGTTCTTTGACGGAGAAAACCCAGTCCGTGTTCAACCACAAATTCTGTTTCCGGCCGCGGAATCAACACCGAGCGGTTAACGGCAAAGCGCAGTGAGTAGAATTCTTTTACGCCGAGAATATACGCCACTGGTTCTCCTGTGCAGCGCCGCGCAATGAACTCGCGGAACAACTCGCACAGTTCTGGCGCTGCTGCGGAGTTCGGTCTGATCAATAGCTCTTCGCGGGTGATGCGCAGCGCACAGGCAAGAAGCACGTCAGACTCTAAGGCCGCGGCATCACCGCCGAGACCAAGTCTGCTTTGCATCAGCTTGCTCCGGCCAAAGACGCGGAGCGCGGCGCGTGATTGAGTCAACTACTTATTTGCCTCCCCTGCCCCTTTCAGCGCTTCTGCCCGGTAGTGCGCATTAAGAGGCTGGACAATGGGATCGAGGTTTCCGGCAAGGACCGATTCCAGTTGATAAAGCGTCAGACCGATGCGGTGATCGGTTACGCGGCTTTGCGGAAAATTATAAGTGCGGATTTTCTCGGCACGCTCACCGCTGCCGATCTGCGAGCGCCGGTTTTGGCTCCGTTCGGCATCTTGCTCTTCGCGCTTCATTTCGAGCAGCCGCGAGCGCAGCACCATCAAGGCTTTGTTCTTGTTCTTCAGCTGGGACTTTTCGTCCTGACAAACCACAACCATATTGGTCGGCAAATGAGTGACCCGGACCGCGGAGTCGGTGGTATTCACGCTTTGTCCTCCCGGACCGGAAGAACGGAAGACATCAATGCGCAGGTCTTTATCCTGGATGTCGATTTCAACTTCTTCGGCCTCGGGTAGCACGGCTACGGTAACGGTCGAGGTGTGGATCCTTCCTTGCGTCTCAGTGGCCGGTACGCGCTGCACGCGATGCACGCCGCTTTCATATTTGAATGCGCTGTAGGCTCCTTTGCCGATAATCTGGGCGATGACTTCCTTGAACCCGCCGACCGACGCTCCCGAGGAACTAAGTATTTCAACCTTCCATCGCCTGCGTTCGGCATAGCGGCCGTACATCGTGAACAAATCACCGCCGAAGAGCGCAGCTTCATCGCCTCCTGTGCCTGCACGGATTTCCAAGATGACGTTCTTTTCATCGTTGGGATCTTTCGGCACAAGCAGCGCAAGCAGCTCCTGATGCAGCTCCTCCTGCTGCTTGCGCAGGCTGTCGACTTCGAGGCGTGCCAATTCATGCATTTCATCATCGCCGCCTGCTTCCAGGAGATCTTTAGCTTCGGCAAGCTCCTGCTCGACCTTTTGATACTGTTTAAAACAGGCGACTATCGGCTCCAGCTCGGCATGCTCTTTTGCATACTTGCGGTAGATGTCCGGCGAGCGTGCAACGTCAGCATCGGCCATCAGGCCGGATAGTTCCGTAAAACGCCTAGCGACATCTTCAAGTTTTTCAATCATTTAGAGTGCACCGTACTACATCACTACATCAAACTGTCTATACGCAGCGGTAAAATGGCGGCAGCTTCCATTACAGAATAAGGCTGAGGCAAAGAATAAGGCGGAGACGATGCCTGAGATTAAGTCGGAGGCGCAGAAAGAAAGCCTTTGCCTGTATCTTCGCCTTTGCCTTATTCTTTGCCTCAGCCTTTGCCTCAGCCTCAGCCAATTCTTTACGAGCCGCCCCATCCATCGGCGCACACTCTATATCACATGTTTTCCGAGTGTTTCCAGGACGAATGATTTTTTTAGGGACAATGATCTAAAAGACCGCTATAAACTTTCTCTGCGCCGGGTGGTTGAGTCATGAAAAAGATACGAAATAATCGTAGACATTCTGGTAGTTCCAGACTGAGTGTGGTGTGCGGCCTTGTCTTTGTCGCTGGTGCAGCTTTCTGGTGCACATTCTGCGCTCCGTCCCAACCTCCCGCTTCAGCACTGGCCCGGGCGCTTGAGCACATCGACGCTGCCAATTACGACGCCGCGGAGCGCATGCTTGCTGCCGCAGCCAAAGATGACACGATCGCCCACTGGGTGACGTTAACCAAGGCGCTGGTGCATGAGAAAGCTGCAAAAACCGGTCAAGCAGTGAACCTTTACCAAAAGATTGCACCGGATTCGGCGGCCTACCCTGATGCGCAGCTTGCGCTGCTGCGCCTGGGCGGCGTGCCAAGCACGCCGGGTGAAACGGCGAGTGCATTTGGCGAAGCGGCAAGCAAACTTGAAGTGCTGATCCGGCAGGCCAAACGCCACGATCTTGCTGCTGAGCTTGCGTATCTTAAAGCAAGCGCAGCCGAGGCTCAGGGCGATTTTTCTTTTGCCAGCACCTTGTACCGGCAGATCCGGCAAGACCACACCGGTGCTGCGCCGGCAATCTTAGCAAGAAAAGCCTGCGATAGAATGCGTGACGCAAATATACCAGCAGCAAAGCAGAGTTCTGTTGCCGATCAGATTGCCGAAGCGCAGCTCTTGCTTAAGGAAAAAGACTTGGCAGCAGCACTGAGCGCAATTCAGCAGGCCAAGTCTCAGGTGAGCGAAGAGACGCCGGCATATTTTCAGGCAATGCTTGTCGAGGAAAAAATTTTGCGCGCCGCTGAGCGGCGTCTCGAAGCTGATCATGTGCTGGCACTGGTCAGTGCCGGCGGCGCGATTGGCACGGGGGATCAAGCGCTTCACGCAATCATCAAGGCTGCGTGGAATGTCAATGATTATCCGCGCGCACTGGAGCTGATCGAGAGTTTTGCCCGGCGTTTCCCGGCAAGCGAGCTTTTTGATTCTGTGCTCTATATGAAAGCACGAATCCTTGAGGAACAAGAACTCACTGCGGATGCCAAAGCCGTCTACCAGCAGCTAAGTGAGCAGGCGCGAGTTGCTGCGGATCGCATCCGCGCTGAACGCCACCTCGGCTGGCTTTACTTGCGCAAGAGCGATTATTTTCATGCAGCGCGCTCCTTTTCCCGGGCCGCCGGGCTTGCCGCTGAGCTGCTGGCCCAAAACCGCGGGGCATTAAGTGCTGGTGGGTCAACCGCTGCCTTTGCGTCCATGCGCGATGCGCTTGAAGAGAAACATCATGCAAGTTTTTGGCGTGCGTATTCTCTGGCGCAGACCAAGGAGCAAAATAGCGCAGGCCCGCAAAAAGGTGCGCGCTCAGCCGGAGAACTTTCCGCCGAACTTATGCAGGAACAGCCTTATGGTTATTATGCGCTGCTCGCGCAGCATAAGGGGCTGCTGGCGCCGCAATCTGACGGGGCTTTGCCGCAAGGCACAAGCATGGCGCGGCCGGAAGAGTGTCTTGCGCAAATTGCAGAGCCGCTGTCGGCAAGCCTGGAAAACCTCCATGCTGCCGGGCTGGATGACCATACTGGGCATGAAATCGAATGGCACTTTGCGCAGTCTGCCCAGGAGCAGCTTTCGTACGTTCGCCGGATGCTTACCCGCGCTCAGCTCTATGAGCGATTCTCGCGAATCCGCAAAGGTATCGCCCTCAGCAACGAACTGTTGCAGCCTGCGCAATGGACGCCCGCAGCAGTAGAAGAATTGGAATCATGCCGTCCATATATCCTGGCAATCAGTTATCCACGGCCCTATGCTGCCTTGTTTGAAAAGTCGGCCGCAGAGCACAGACTGCCGCCCGCGCTGCTTTACGCCGTGGCGCGAACGGAAAGTTACTTCGACGCGCAGGCCAGGTCCCACAAAAATGCGCTCGGACTGATGCAGCTTTTGCCGGAGACGGCTGAGGCTGAAGGACTAAAACCGGGTGATGACCTGATGGTTCCGGAAATCAACATCCACCTGGGGGCCAAGCACCTGGCCCGGCTCATTGCTGCTAAAGGCAGCATTGAGCATGCACTGGCCGCATATAATGCTGGTTCAGCCGCGGCAGAACGCTGGAAAACTCGTTTTCCGGGAATAAGCACGGAGATGTGGACTGAACTGATCGGCTATCCGGAAACAAAGAACTACGTCAAGAAAGTCCTGCAGGCGCAATACATCTACGAAAGCCAGCTTGCCGGCCAAAATTCAAAACAGCTTTCCTCTACTCAATGACTACGGTTCCATCCACCCCGTCAGGTCCGCTGGCGATGCCGCCGCTTGCCGTGATCGTTCCGCTGAAGGAGTTTGTACTGCTTATTGCGGTATAGACACGTCCGCCGCCGCCGCCCAACTGATATGCTCCGCCGTCTGCACGGATAGTGCCTGCGCCGCTCAACGCATTAGCTAGAATTTTGATGCCGCCTCCCGCGCCGCTTCCGGCGGTGTTCCCGTCCCCGGAATTGCCGTTTGCGCTGATTGTTCCGTCGACCACCAAGCTGCCGGCAGAAAGCTTAATCAGTCCGCCGCCGTTCCCGCCGCCATAGCCGCCGCCGCATGAGCCTCCTGACCCGAGTTCGTTGGGGTTGACCGGAGAGCCGTAGGTAAGATTAGACACCCCGCTTTGGTTGCCGCCCCGTCCGCCGTAGGAGCCGCCGGATCGCTCAGTGGAACCCGTTAACCCGGGTATAGTCTGGCCGGTCGCTCCGTTGCCATCCTGACAGCCGCCGACATAGCCGCGTCCATCCACGTTGATTGATGAACCGGAAAGCACTTGCAGCGCGCCTGCATTGACCTCGAGGCGCGAGGTAAATCCGCTGTACCTCGCGTCATAGTGCGTCAGGACGCTGTTTTCCGAAATCAGCATCTGGCCGGTGACATCGACTTGATCGCCGAAGATGACAAATGCACCCCGCCGCAGCGTCACGTTGTCAAAACAGTAAACGCCGGAGTAGCTGCCGCCCGGCTGGGCAAGCGGTGTCTGAGCGATGGTGATAGTGTCCTCCGTGTTCGCCAGAACCGGGAACGTCGTGGTTTGGCTGGTATCCGGATTGAACTGTAGTCCGACCAGCGCGCCGGGGAGCATCTCGACCAAACCATCCGTAGTGATTGTCGTTGTCGTGGCATCGGACGTTACTCCGGCAATAGTGCCGAAGCCGGTATGCGTCAGCGGCGAGTAGCGCACCGAGGTGCCGCTGGCCAGCTCCTCATCGAAATAGAGGTCGCCGCATTGCTGGCCGATTTGTTTAAAAAGTACCGTCCCGGCACTGGCGCTTCTCGTTCCGTTATGTCCGCCCCGGGCGAGCACATTACGCAATTCTGCAAAGTTATCACCGCTTGCTCCAAGAAATACGTAGTTCACTGCGATACGTCCGCCGCCGCCCGGAACGTGGTAAGCGCCGCCGTTTGCATGAATACTGCCGCTGCCGCGCAGCTGTGCCGCTCGCAGCCAAATCGAGCCGCCGGAACCCGAACCGGAATCGTTGCCCGTCCCGCTGTCGCCGTCAGCGGCGATTACGCCGTCCACCCGCACAGAGCCGGTGGCTTCAATATCAATGCGCCCGCCGCCATTTCCGCCCGCATAGCCGCCGCCGCATGAGCCGCCGGAACCCAGATAGATAGGTTCCTGCGGCGTGCCGTAAGCAGGATTGGTCGCACCGGAAAGATTAAAGCCCAATCCACCGTAGCTTGCACCCGAGCGCTCCCGTGCGCCGGCCAGGCCGCCGAGCGTCTCGCCTCTTGTTCCTAATGCTCCCCGGCAGCCGCCAAGATAGCCGCGGCCGGTTGCATCAATCTTGCTCGATGCATCGACCACCAAATCAAGCGTTCTGATCGTTATTCCGCTCTCCAAACCCCGTGTATGGGTCAGCAAGCTGCCTGCTGACAGAGTCAGTGTCCCCGCGACTTTAAGCATGCTGTCCGCGGTTACCCGCGCTTTGTTGCGCAGCGTTATATTGTCGAAAGTGTAGCCGCCTGGAATCGGGCTCAGGTTTACCGGCGTATCGGTGTTCAGTCCGTCGATAATCAAGTCGCCGTTTGCCTGGGCCGATGATTTCAAATACAGCGTGCCGTTTCCGCCGTTTTCGTTCCCTGCCTGACCGCCTTTAACTTCGAAGCGTGAAGTATCAAAGTCGAGCGTGCCATAGCGCACGGCAACGCGACCGCCTCCGGCGCCTAGCTGGTAGCCTCCGCCGTTTGCAGTGATCCGGCCGTTGCCGCTTAGCGTTCCAGCAGCAATCTTCACCGCACCGCCTGAACCGGAGCCGGCATTGTTTCCCGATCCCGGATTGCCGTCTGCGGTGACGAGGCCGTCAATCTGCACTGTTCCCGAAGCCGAGATGTTCACCCGGCCGCCGCCGTTTCCGCCCGCATAACCGCCGCCGCAAGAGCCGCCGGAGCCGATCTCCACGGGATTTCGCGGATCGCCGTATGTTGCGTTCGGTCCGGCGCCGCTCTGGGTAAAGCCCAATCCGCCGTAGCTTCCGCCGGAGCGTTCCTGCGAGCCGGGCTGACCGCTGATCGTCTCGCCGTTGCAGCTTGAGTTTCCGGTCACGTATCCGCCGAGGTAGCCTCGTCCCTGCACATTGATGCTGCTCGTTGCGTCGACAAACATTGATGCCGCTTGGATAGCAAGCCCGTTTTCCCGTCTGGTCGTGTGCGTCAGCAAGCTCTCGCCGAGGAGGGAGACAGCTCCGTTAACTTGCAGCGGATAATCTGCAACTGCATAAGCCTTATTGCGCAGCGTGATCCGATCAAATGTATAGCCGTCTGGAATGATGCTAAGATTCGCAACTGGTGCATTGCCCTGCCCGTCGATGATCAGTTCGCCGTCCGGTTCGCTGTCATGCTTCAGAAACAGGGTCCCTGCGCCTCCGTCTCTTGTCCCGGAGACTTGTCCGCCGATGGCTTGAATCTGCGCCGCACCAAGTCCCAGAGTCTGATAGCGCATGGCAACCCGCCCGCCGCCGCCGCCGACTTGATACGCTCCGCCGTTTGCCCGGACTGTTCCGCTGCCCGTGAAGGAAACAGCACGAATATTGATTGATCCACCGGCACCGGAGCCGGCATCATTCCCCTCCCCGGTCTGGCCGTCTGCCGCGATTAAGCCGTCGACAACGAGACTGCCGGCAACGACCTGAACCGAGCCGCCGCCGTCACCGCCGAAGTAACCGCCGCCGCAGGACCCTCCGCTGCCTAGATGCTTTGGCTCAGTAATATTGCCGTAAACGGCATTCGGCGCGCCGCTTTCAGGATATCCAAGTCCGCCGTAAGAACCACCGGACCTTTGCTGTGCGCCGGTTACTCCAGGCGCAGATACCGCAGTGCAGCTAATGTTCCCTTCGTGCAATCCGCCGGGATAACCACGTTGGCTTGCGTTAATGCTGCTGTCTGCTGTGATTTCAATGCTGCCGGCTTCAAGCTCGAGCCGGGAGCTGAAAACGGGCGTGGCATCATAGTGGGTGAGCACACTGCGTTCAGCGAGCTGAAGTTTCGTTTGGACAAGCAGCTTGTCGCCGAGCACGACCCAGGCGCCGCGGCGGAGAAAAACATTGTCAAAGCGGTATAAAGCCGAGTATTCGGCATTGACTGCCGCAACCGGGGTTTTCGGAATGGTAATCGTGGTTGCCGTATTGTCGAGGATGGTAAATGTCTGTTGTTGGTTAGTATCAGGGTTGAAGGCCAGGCCGATCAGCCCTTTCGGCGGCAGTGCCACTGTGCCATCGGTGGTAATTGTCGTTGTGGTGTCATCGCTGCTGACAGCCAGTGTTTTGCCGAACCCAACATGCGTCAGCGGAGACCAACGCGCTGATGTCCCGCTCGCCAGCAACTCGTCGAAATATAGGTCGCCGTACGTCTGGCTGCTGCGCTTGGCTAACAGCGTGCCCGCACTGCCCGGAGTGCCGGCGTGCCCCCCGGAGGCGTGGACGTTGCGCAGTGAGCTGAAGTCGGCCCCGGCATCACCAAGATAGTCGTAGAACAGCGCAATCCGGCCGCCGCCGCCGCTTACCTGGTAGGCTCCGCCGTCGGCACTGATTACACCGCTGCCTTTCAGCAGTGAAGAAACAAGCTTGATTGAACCGCCGGCACCGGAACCGGCGTCATTGCCGCTGCCAGCCTGACCGTTGGCGTTCAGTGCACCGGCAATGACGATTGTGCGTGATGCGGAAATATCAATCCGCCCGCCGCCGTTTCCGCCGGTATAGCCGCCGCCGCACGAACCGCCAGCTCCGAGATAGACCGGATTCTCGACTGTGCCGTAGGCGGGGTTTGTCCTGCCGCTAGGCTGGCCGCCCAAGCCCCCATAGCTTCCGCCCGAGCGTTCGGTTGCTCCGTCCAATCCGCCCAATGTCTCACCCGGACAAACACTTCGGCCATCACGCAGACCGCCGCGGTAGCCTTTGCCGAGAACGTCGATGCTGCTCGTGCTGTCGACGATCACATGCGCGGCCTGAATCTGCAGGCCGTCTTCTTGGCCCCGGCTGTGCGTCAGAATCGAGTTGCTCTTGATTTCAAAAGTGTCCGAGACAATCAGCGGATCGTCCGCCACAACACGCGCACTGTTCTGCAAGACGATGTTGTCAAACACGTAACCCGGCGCAATAGGCAGCGGCGAGAAAGATGTTGCCGTCCCCTGCCCGTCGACAACGAGCGTGCCGTTTGTATCGCTCAGCCCGCGCAGGAAGACTGTGCCGTTTCCGCCGGCACCGGCGGAGCCCCTGCCGCCCAACGCCTTGAGCAGCGCGGTATCCAGTGTCGTGATATCGACATAATTAACAGCAATTCGCCCGCCGCCGCCGCCAAGCTGGTAGGCGCCGCCGTTTGCTTCCACTGTGCCTTCGCCGGATAGCGTAGCGACAGCCAGGTTGATTGCCCCGCCGGAGCCGCTGCCCGCGTCGTTGCCGTCCCCGTTCTGGCCGTTTGCTTTGATGCTGCCGTCGGAAATGATGTTGATAGCCCGGATGACAACACGACCGCCGCCGTCACCGCCGCCATAGCCGCCGCCGCAGGAACCGCCTGAACCGAGTTCCGCTGGACTGACCAAAGACCCGTAAGTGAGATTGGGCGTCCCGCTTGTCTTAGCTCCCGTTCCGCCGTACGAGCCGCCGGAACGCTCCGTGGAGCCGCTGATCCCCGGGGCCGTTTGGCCGGCACAGGCGTTTCCGCCGTGGTTCCCGCCCAGGTACCCGCGTGCGCTGGCATCGATTGAACTGGAAGCGTCGATACTGAGCGTCCAGGCGCTGAAGTCTACGCCATACTCCGTGGTAAGCGTCGTTTCGGGATGAATAAGTTTAGCACCGTTAAGCAGTTCAATATTATGGAACGAATGGCTGCCCGAGACGGTTACCGTTGCCGCGGTGATGCGGAGGTTCAGGTTGTCATAGGTCAAATCCCCTTCGCCGATAACCGTGGGCGTGCTGATTACTGTCACCGGCTGGCCCGCGCTGAATGTTGCCGACTGATCGGGGAGAATGGCGTTTGTCCCATCCTTAGGATCTGCTTCGCGGTTGCCCGCGGCATCGACTCCGACGGTGTAGAATTCATACACACCGTCGCCGCCCATTCTTGTTGAATCAAACAGGATTGTTCCTGCTGCCCCACTTTGCGGCGTAAACTTCCCTTCCGGATTGCCGTTTGCTGCGTCGGTGAATCGGTTGAAAGTGCCGATGCCGTTTCTGCGGAAGAAAAGTTCGACATGGTCGAGATCGGCGAGCCCATCAGTAACTTGGTACGTCACAGTTTTCGCTGCAGAACTATCCGGATTGCTCACGGCCGTCGCTATCGTCGCGGGCGGTGTGATATCCGCATCCGTAATCACAATATCGACTGCGGTTGCTTCACGCTCATTGCCGGCCTGGTCTATGGCCCAAGCGCGAAGCGCAACATCGGGATTGGTCAGGCCGAAGGGAAGCGTAAAAGTGAATACGGCGTTTTCCGTTGCTCCGCCAGTGGTATTCTGAGCGCCGGACAGTGTCAGAGCACCGGATGCCGCCCAGCGGATTTGTGTCACCCCAACGGCATCGCTTGCCGAAACATTGAGTGTCACCGTGTCTCCGAAGTTATATTCCGTCTCCTGCGCCGGTGCGGTGATCGTTACCGCAGGCGGAGTCTTATCGAGCAGATCCACGCTGGTCACAGCGGCTGGGGAAATGGCGCCTGCGGTGTCCTCGGCATAAGCGCTGATATTCAGCGCCGCACCTACTGGGGCATCTACGGGCACGGTGAACGTAAACTGCTGTGTGGTCACCGCAAGCCCGGCTACTTGCCTGGTTTCGGAATAAGTGAATGCGCCGCTTGTTTCCAGAACAATCTTGTTGATGCCGCCCACTTGGTCTTCAGCCCGGACGCTAACCAGCACAATGTCGCCGCGCTCGTAATCCGTGCCGCCGGCCGGGCTGAGAATCGTTGCCGTAGGAGGCGTATCGAGGCCCAGATCAACAGCAACAGTGGCGCTTGCCGGCGGCAACCCGGCGCGTGATGCGGTAATCTGCGTTGTCCCGGCGCCGTTTGCCGTGACCAGCCCACTAGAGTTTACGGACGCAATGGCGGGGTTGCCGGTGGTGAATACATTGCCGCCGGCAAGCAGCTGTGTTGAACCGTCGCTGTAGTGCCCGGTGACGGCAAGCTGCTGGGTTTGATTGACGGCGGTGAATTCCAGGGGCGCAGGGCTGAGCGAAATGCTCGTTAACACCACTACGTTTACGGTTACCGCGGCTTCTGCAAGTTTCCCGGAATAATGCACAGTGATCTGCGCCTGACCGTTGGATTGCGCGACCACCCGGCCGTTTGAACCGGCTGAGGCTACGGAGACGTTTGAAGAAACAAAGGAGCTTTGCGCTGTCACATCAGCGGTCTGACCGCCCAAATAGTGAGCAGTGACCGTGAGATCCTGGTAGCTGCCGAAGCTGTTGAACTTCAGCAGTGACGGCAGAACGCTGATATAATCCAGCATCGGTGCGGCCTGCACGGTGAGGATGGTTTTCGGACTCTGATTGGTTTGGCTCGGGTCGTAAGCGACAAATTCTAATTGGTTGCCCGCTTCCGCATCGATTGATGCGCTGAAGACGCCGTTTACTCCGGCATACACCGACAGCGCAACTCCCAGAGTCACATTGGTAATATCAACGCGGGCGCTACCTTGAGTGCTGCCGCTCAGCGTGACTTGGCCGTTTTGCGGGTAGCTGAGGCTGGAGACTTGCGGTGCGCCCGGCGCCGGTTCAGGCGGCGGGTTAATTACGCTGAATGTGCGTGCCGCTTCCGGAATAGCCGGTGAGTTAGAGAGATCGATGTTGTTGGAAGCTACAATATAAACCGTGTGCTGCCCAAGGCTCAGGCTCGCCGTGTTGACCGGAAATGAGGTGACATTCTCTGCGGCAGGAGTGCCGGATGTCGAGTCGAGAAAAAACTTGATCGATTTGATTCCGGTCGGGTCTTCAGCCGAGCCCGTCACAGCAAAAATATTTCCTCTTACAAACTGTGCGCCCGCAGGCGGGTTCGAGATGGCCACCGCCGGCGCATTGGTATTCTCCAGCAGGTTGAAGGCATAGCTGTCTACTCCCGTCTGACCGAGGCCGTCCGCCACGACGGCTCTGATTGTATGCTCGCCAAGCGGCAGGTTGATTGTGGCCAACGATGCGCAATAGGGCGAAAGATTCACTGTCTGAAAAGGCGCAGCAGCAGAATCGAGATAGTAACGAACCTCGGTTACGCCTCCGGTAATCTGTGTTGGGACGATCGTCAAACCCACTCCGCGAAGACTTCCGGCGCTGTTATCGGCAGGCAGCGCAATTGTGGGCGGGGCGGCATTGGGAAGAACAACAAGGGCAAGCGTCGTATCGCGTGCATTGCCCATGGCGTCCAACGCCGTGCCCAGAAGCTGATAAGTGTGCCCGTAAGTTAAATTGGAGGAATCCAGAATAAAGTTAAACGGCGGTAGATCGCCCTGCAGCGTATTCTTTTGATCGATGAGTTCGTAAGACGCTCCTGCAACGTCGAGATCCTTCTTGCGCAGTTCAACGCGGGCTATCCCGCTCCCTTGGTCGCTCGCGTACGCGCTGATGCTGACTTTCTGTCCCGGAATGACACCATGGGGATTAACGGGGGGCATCACCACAAGGCTTATTTCCGGCGGGGCAACATCGTTCAACGCCTCGCCAGTTGTTGTGAACTTGCTGTTCCACTCGGAGGCCAGTGCAAAGCCGTCCCGGTCGACGATGCCCCGGCCAAGCCAGACGCTGAATTCGGCATTCGGTGGGAATTTGCCGGCTGCGGGCTGCCAGATAGCAACTGTCTTATCGGCGAGTGTTTCCAGGGTGATTACACC
>JAKPSH010000194.1 GCA_029555385.1 Pseudomonadota bacterium | reverse complement strand
CCCGGACGGGTGGACTATTTTGCCTGTAGGTAGCGCGGTTGAGGAGATTCAATCTGGCTTCGCCTGTGGACGGCACAACAAAGACGGAAAAGGCATCATCCATCTCCGACCCATGAATGTTCATGGCGACGGCTTTATTGATTTATCAGACGTTCGTTGGGTTGAGGTTGAAAATGGCCACCGGCTGCGCCCGGGAGATGTCCTATTTAACAACACCAATAGTCCCGTGTGGGTCGGGAAGACAGCACTGGTCGTTGAAGATAAAGAGTTTGCCTTTTCCAATCATATGACAAGAGTTCGCTCAGGACAAGCTCTGATACCGCAGTTCCTGGCCAAACAACTTAATTATCTTTGTGTAAGCGGTTACTTTAAGCTTCAGTGCAAGAAACATGTTAACCAAGCTAGCATTTCATCTAAGTTTCTTTCTGAATCAGTTCCCTTGCGAGTTGCCCCCTTAAACGAACAAAAGCGCATTGTAAGAAAGATAGAAGCCCTGCAAACAAGGTCTAAGAAAGCAAAAGACGCCCTGGACCAGATCCCTCCCCTTCTAGAAAAATTCAGACAAAGTGTTCTTGCCGCCGCCTTCAGAGGCGACCTTACAAAAGAGTGGCGGGAGAAGAACAAAGATAAGATTGAGCCTGCAAGTGTGCTCTTAGAGCGCATCCGCGTCGAGCGCCGCAAAAAGTGGGAAGAAGAAGAGCTTAAGAAATTCAAAGCCAAAGGCAAGGTGCCTAAGGATGATAGCTGGAAGAGTAAATATAAAGAGCCCGAGCCGGTTGATACCACTGGGCTGCCCGAACTGCCTGAGGGGTGGGTGTGGGCGCGTGTACAAGAGCTGAGCTTTGTGGGTACCGGGCTCACACCGTTACGTTCGGAGCCGCGATTTTGGGATAAAGGAACAATTCCATGGATCAAGAGTGCGGCTACGAATCAGCCAGAAGTGTCCAAGGCTGAAGAATTTGTTACTGACGTAGCACTTAAGGAAACTAATCTCACGATTTATCCGCCTGGAACACTTTTAGTTGCGATGTATGGCGAGGGGCAGACCAGAGGTCGATGCACCGAATTAAAAATTCCAGCAACCATTAACCAAGCTATGGCAGCGCTCACCTTTGAGGGTTTAACTTGCCAGTGCAGAGGTTGGGTTAAGCGATATTTCCAAAAGAACTATGAGCAAATTCGTTTCTTGTCCGGAGGTGGAGTTCAACCCAACTTAAATGTGGGGAAGGTAAATAGGCTAGTTCTCCCCCTGCCTCCTCTTGCCGAGCAGAAAGTTCTTATAGAAATGTTCGAAGAACGTGAATTGGCTGCAAGAAGCATCCGAGAGCTAGTGCGAGAAGGAATTGATAGTTTTTCAGTCTTCAACCAATCCATCCTAGCCAAAGCCTTCCGCGGGGAACTTGTCCCTCAGGATCCTAATGATGAACCAGCGAGCGTGCTGCTAGAGAGAATAAAGGCGGAGAGGGAGAAGAACGGAGCAACAACGAAGGGAGAAAAGAGAAAGATGCGGCGTGGGGGGAAATAGGAACACGTTAACTGTTTAAATGAGAAATGGTGGTGGCTGACAATATCTCAGCGGCATTAGACCAGATCCTCCACGTAAGAGACGAGCTTGCAGGTCAAGGATGCGGCGATATCCAATTTGCCGCGGAATTTGTTTACTTACTATTTCTGAAAATACTTCAGGACAATAAAGAGGAACAAGCCGAATTGCCCGTGGGTTTCCGTTGGTCGGATTTAAGAGCAAGAGACGGCGTCGATCAGCAAAAGTTTTACCGTGATTTACTTCTCACGCTAAGTGCACCTCAGGAAAGACCTCATCTTTCTCCTCGCCCGAGCGCAAGAGTAATGCTCTTTTACACGAACGCTGCTTCACAGATTAAGTATCCTAAAGAGTTAACCAAGTTAATTTTAAATATTGATCTAATTGACTGGTTCGAAGCACGTGAAGCCCCTAATTTTCTAGCCTTTTACGAGCAGCTTCTCGAAAGAAGCGAAAAGAGAAGAAAGACCAAAGCGCAGGATTACTTCACTCCTCGAGTAGTCATAAGAAGCCTGCTTCGTGTTTTAAAGCCCAGTCCGGGCGAAACTATACAAGATCCAGCTTGCGGCGTCGGCGGTTTTATTGTCGAAGCAAGCAGGTACATTCGAGGCAGGACAACTGATCTCTTTGAGTTAAGGGCAGCCGAGCAATATTTTCATAAGCACCAGGCGTTTACAGCGGTCGATATTAATCCAGATAAGTACGGATTGCTCCTGATTAACTGTACCGCCCATGGCGTTCAAGATACAATCCTATCAGCCGATTCACTTAGCAGCATAGGCGCAACGCTTCCGAAGGCTGATCTGATTCTCTGCAATCCGCCTTTTAGTAAATTTCAGCGGGGGCAGCGGGCAACAAGAGATGATTTTACCTATAACACAGGTAGTAAGCAGCTTTGTTTCCTTCAGCATATTTACCGAGGCCTTAAGCCTGGAGGCCGTGCCGCGGTGATGGTTCCAGATAATGTATTGTTTGAAAACAAGCAGAAGGGATTAGATATTAGACGAGACCTAATGAATAAATGTGCTCTACACACCATTCTTAGGCTTCCCGAGAGCGTTTACCCCGGCAAGGGAACTAAGATTAATGTGCTTTTCTTTACCAAGGGCCACACAGATACGAGCAACACAAAGGCGGTCTGGGTCTATGACATGCGGACCAACATGGCGACATTTGGGCCGAGGAATCCACTGTTGGATCAACATTTCTCGGAGTTTGAAAGCTGTTATGGTGAAGACCCGAACGGAGGTAGCCAAAGGGAAGATCAGGGACCCGAGGAGCGTTTTCGGGTATTTTCGCGCGAGAAGATACGACAGCGAGGCGACAACTTAGATATAACTTGGCTGGGAGATAATGATGCGGTGTCGGCTGAAGATCTGAAGGCTCCGGAGTTTTACGCAGACGCAATCCTAAAAGCCTTCAAGACTGGATTTAGGGAGATGTGTAGAGCGAAACGGTTGCTGGTTTCCCAAGAACCGCTCCAGTTTGGATTGTCTAACAACTCAGATGAGAGCGAAGTTGATAACTAGAGCAGTGCGGGCGATAATCGAATCAAAGGCAGCTATATGAGCATAGCAATGAAGACTGTGGGCGAGTTGGCAGAGGTTATACCCGGCTTTACCCCAAAACCGGCCGAGCGCCGCAAAACCGGCAAGTATCTCCTCCTCGGCGGACGCAACATTCAAGATGGTCACTTAGTTGCACGAAATGAGGATTCATATATAAACGAAATAGCTAAGCCAAGTTTCCAAAGAGCCATTGCCCGTCCTGGCGATCTGATCGTATCCACGCTCTTCGACCGCCGCAAGCTCCTGTTGTATGCCCGTGACGATCCTCCCGCTGTGGTGAACAACAGCTGCGCTATTATTCGCTCTGATCACGCTTCCGATTACATAGTCACTTATCTTCGAAGTCTTCAGGGACAAGAGGACTTTTTCGCAAAGGCATCCAAGGCCACCGCGGGTGCCTTTATAGCACGACTTTCCATTGCGAATCTCGCCGCCATTCAGATTCCCATTCTCCCGATCTCAAAACTAGCCAAGCTTGGCGACGCACGAATTGAGCAGTCGACAACATCTGAGCTCGTCCGCTTAAAGCGGGAACTAGAATCTAAGGACGCCGAGATAACTAGACTGAAGGCCACGAATGCCAAACTTGGCACCTTCTACAGAAACCGCATCGTTGCAATCGAATCTCAAATTGCCACCAATGATCTTCTTAACCGAATCAAGCACGGAGAAACCGCGCGCTTGGAGTTTAAATCAAGCCTTCGATGGAATGTTAAGAGAAACGCACACGGTCCGGAGATCGAGAATTCCGTTCTGAAAACAATCGCGGCATTCTGCAATACCAAGGGTGGTGAGTTACTCATTGGGGTTGCAGACAACAACGCCGTGGTTGGTGTGGAGCACGATGGATTTCCCAACAACGACAAGTTCATGTTGCACTTCCAGAATCTGATGACGCAGCGATTAACACCCTGTCTCGCGGATTTCGTGGACTACGAAATGGTGAACCTGGATGATAAATGGGTCTGTCATGTTCGATGCAAGCCGAGCAGTGAAGAGGTGTGGTTGAAAGCAAATAATAATTCTTTGGCCCAGTTCTTCGTGCGACAAGGGCCCTCCTCCACTCAACTCGACGGACCGGACGCGGTAAAATATATAAGAAGACGCTTTGACCAATAGAGAGGTAATGTCCTTCAAGACGTTCGAAAGCCTTTCGCGGAAGGGATGGCTCAAGAGCCGAATGTTGAACCGGCGAGTATGCTGCTGGAGAGGATTAAGGCGGAGCAACACGCGAAACAACCAAGAAAATCAAAGAAGATAACGAAGGGGAAGAAAGCTGGAAATGCGGTACGAGAAAAGGTAACCAAGGCATAGCAGCTGCAATTGGTCAATGTTTTCCTCAGAAGCAGATCTATTTTTTCGTGAGCCGAGCACAATTGATCCAAAGGCTACTGCTCAAAGTACTCTGCATTTGCTTAGGCGTGACATTATCCAGTGTTTAGGCAGGAATCCGACAACGGGTCAGCCGATGATGGACTTTCCCGCACTGTGGCCTGCGACTATCGGTATACTTATAGGGATTGACTTGCTCGCCAAGCATTTCGCGGGTAGCGACAAGAAAGGTACTGCTGGTAAACATTTTCGAAGCTTCTTCGACAAATACTTTCCGACTCAGACGTCGGATGATGCAGAAGTAATTTGGCAACTCCGCAATGCTTTAATCCATTCATTTGGAATGAGGTCTTACCACGCGAAAAGTGGCAAAGATTACAAATTCCGCATGGACGTAAGATCGGGCGCGCTGATTGAGAGAACACACGATTACTTGATTAGTCTTCCAACTCTGCATAGCTGTTTTGAATCAGCGATCCGAAATTACCGAGAAGAACTAAACGCAGATTCGAAGTTGCAGGCCAATTTTACGAAAATGTTTGCCCTTTATGGTTCTGTTCCATGGGGTTAGGGAGCTGCGCACGGGAGCATTAAGATGATTACAGTCACACTTGATCCAGAAATAGGAGCCCTATCATTTTCGGATCTCCAGGAAGTGGCTAACTGGGTAAAGGAAGAGAAGGCTCATTGGCAATGGATGCATGAACTCTCGAAGCCTGGTCAGCAAGCATGGGCCGAGGCCCGCGAAAAGGTAAGAACCTGGTTCGGAGATTTGTGGGACTATTTGGACCGTTTTGCTTCAGGTCCCAGTGCTGCTTGTTCTGGAGAGCCGAGCGAGCAGTTGGCCCAGATCCAGGCTTTCATCGAAAAACATATGGGTGGGGGTCGAGGAATCCACCGCAACAGCTGGCGTGCTATTCTCGTTAACCAAGTGACTCACAAAGATCCGTGGCTTGCACTTCATCTCTTACATTACTATATATTGCATGCTGTACAGCCCAATATTCCCTACCAGATGGAAGCGGCAGTTCGCGCGTTTATCTACAAGTCCGGTATCGACCAACTGTCGAAGGCGGCAACTGCAATTCCCTTCGTTAATCCTGGCCGACTCCATGAGCTGCAGGAGATCAAGAAAACTCAAACTTTTGATCTTTCAAGGCTAATACAATACTGCGTCGAATTGAACAGAGCATTCGACAACGACTGCTATTTTGCTGTGGCACTATTGACTCGCGCGATATTGAACCATGTACCCCCTATTTTCGGGAATCAGAACTTCGACCAGATTGCGAATAATATGCGTTTAGGAAAGTCAGTCAAGCAATCGTTTCAGCATTTACAGAATTCGCTAAGGCCGATAGCGGATGCTGGTACTCACAGCCCCGTACGACCGTCAGAAGTGCTTCCAACAGCTACTCAAATTAACTTCTCTCAGGATTTAGATGTGCTGCTAGGCGAGATAGTGCGGCGACTTCGGACTAATTAATTGCTAGGTTACTAACTGATTTTATCGGTATACTTAGACCCCGCAAAAGTCCATCAGACGAAATGCTTTGATGCTGACTTATCCATCAGCGCGCCCCGCGCAGGATGTTTGGTGCAGTGCGTAGCGCGCACCAAATCAGCCGAAGCAACTCCCGGCGCGCAATACTCTTCCCATCTGCGGGCTATGCCCGCCTACGTTCTTTCTGAAGGGGTGCGGGGGAACTATTTCTTTCGCAAGAAAGAGTTCCCCCGCTTCTCTTCTTCTCCCCTCGCCCAGCTTTGAGTGTCGGATGCAGACGCGGCGGCCGGGAATTGAGCCGAAGGAGCCCTAGTGTGCTAGGGCGGTACTGAGGCGAAATCTCCCGCAACAAAGTATGCGCCGGAAATCAAAGCTGGGCCCTGAGCTCCGCGAGAGCGCGAGCCCTGATACGCCACGCCCCGCTTCTAGACATTTGAGAAATGCCTTCCTGCGGTTCTTCCCAGTATTCATGTTTAATTGCAGCGCGCTGTTTTTCCGGGAGTTTTTCGATAAGTGCCGCAAGGTGTTTTTTGGAGCTGCGGGAGACAGCGATATCTTCCGGGGTTTCGTTTTGAGCATAGGTTAGAGCGACGTTTTTCCGCTTTGGATTGTAGAAGACTTTTAGGCCCGCGTCGGAAAGGATTTCCGAGAGGCTTAAGAGCTCGAGTGGAGTTTTTGCCGGAGCGTAAGGAAGGGGTTTTGAGTACCGGCTTCCTTCCGGAGCGTCTGATTGAGCGGCTTCCGGATTTAGAAGCGTATTGAAGTCCCGCCGGGACATGCCCGAGCCCATGCGAAGCAGGTCGTACATTTCTCCGCGTATGCGGAGGTAGGCATAGGAGGAGAAGTTTGGCGACGTTTCCGGGTTGAAAGAGCATGCAGCATCGCAAAGGCCGAGGATTGCGGAGCCTTCGAAGTCTTCTAAGTCGATACCCATGTGTTTTCGTAGAAGATAGAACTGCCGGGCCAGTTTTTTTGCGTAAGCAATATGTTTCTGGACCAGCGGCAAGTTGTTTAGGGGGATAGATTTTCCTGAATTCATTTTTATTTACTCCAATTAAGTGGCGCGACCACACAGATACCTATTGCAAGGCCGTGCCAAGTTGGGGGGAGAGCTACCAGACTGGATTAATTAAGGATTTTCTTGGGATTGTTGAGGCAAATTGACTCGGACTGGCGCAAAATGCCTCAGGGGTTGAGGCTAAGCACTTAGCAAAACCATCCGCGCCCTACCTAGATTTCTTACTAACAATACGTATAATACCAGGGTTACGGTTTTCGGTCTTTTTTCCTGAGGTTGGGTAGAAGGAGCTTTCCGTGAGCATCGAATATGCGAAGAAACTCGTCCGGGGTTTTCGCCGCACAGCGAGGATGTTTCTCCTGTTTGCCATTCTTGTGCAGCTCATAGCTGGAGCCATTGCGCATTTCAGTTTCGGCTTGTCCGGCTGCCCTGTGCCGATAACTCTAGCGATCGTTGTCATGGCTGGATTCTACTTTGTGGAAATATTGGCTACGCGAAGAAAATTGCACCGCGACAGTTGCCCGGCCAATTTATCGTCCCAGGGCCAACGAATCGCTGCGCTGCTTTCTTCGTTGTGTGAGCGGCTGTGTGTCTCCAAGCCGCGGCTTCGCCTTTGGAATTCAGCTCGCTCGAGTAACACCGCAACATGCTTCGACTGGCTTACGCGTGTTGATGAAATTGTTGTCGATCCTGATGTCTTTGTCGAGCTTGACGATGAGGAGGCACAGGCGATACTTGCGCACGAGTTGGGGCACTCAAATCAACTGACAAATGTGCTACAAGTGTTCTGTGCCTGTCTCCAGCTTGGGGTGCTGACAGTCTTCCTTGTCGGTAGTATCGTCTACTCTTGGACTGAGCTTTGCGCATCTTGGTGGAGCCCCTTTTGGACGATTCCGATAATCGCGGCTGTTTGTGTCGCCGGGCTTCTTGCAAGCTTGGCATGGAGTCTTTTTCACTCTTTAGGCTGTCAGTATCGAGAGCTTTGCGCAGATGCCTTTTCTGCGGTCGCTCTCGGCTCGCCGACATCACTGGTCAGAGCGCTGAACAAGCTGCTCAAGCGAAATGGCGACCCACAGCCGCGCGGCTTTCGCAGCCATCCATCGCTTGCAGTGCGCATCAAGCTTCTCGAAAATCTCGATGGCGGATAAGCTCATTCTGCTGACCAGCGTTTTTCTGCGCCGGACGACGAGTCCGGCTTTCTTTTCTCCCGCTCAATACCTCTCCGGTTGAGCCGATATACGGCAAAAGAAAAGGACGGCGACGGTCCCGAAAAAGTAGGAGCCCGCTTGTTCGAGGTCCGACAGCCGCCGTTAATTGCCGCGATGGTCTGCTATTTCGACACAGCGCGGCGTGCGATTTTGAGCGAGACGCCGCTTTCCGCAGCAACGGCTTTGATGTCGGGCTGAAAGAATTGTTTTTTCTTCCGAACGAAGCTCTCACGAACCCGCTGAATGCCTCTTGAGCGCCCTTGCCCCTTGAAGGAGCGTTTTCCTTGCCGTCTTGACCTCTTACCCATGGACCGAACCCTTATAAAAACCACGAACAGGATTGGGGACCGAATCACCGATAATGGAAAAAGAACAGCTTTTGGAGAGATGTTTCAAGATAGCACAGCAGCCTCTACGGCTCCATCTCGGCGCTATTATTCTTTTTTCCCCTCCCCGCTCCGGAGTATTCCCGGGCGGAGCTTTGAAACGCGGCAGGTCTCCGCACCCGCTGAATCGGTGCGCGCCCCGGGGCGAAGGAAGTTTTTTGAGCTGCACACAGTGCGCTCAAAAAACAGCCGGAGCGTTTCAGCGAGCTTTGCCCGCCTACGTTCTTTCTGAATGGGTTTCAGGGGAAACTCTTTCTTGCGCAAGAAAGAGTTCCCCCTGCATCCTCCCTAACCCTCCCTGCAGAACTGCTGTTTTTTGGGAAATTCCGCACAGTTATGTTAATAGTAAACCATGTTTCGATTTGGCTTTTCTAAAGACGGCAGCAAATTTCAGGCGGTCAGATTTCAAGGGCTTTCGGAGTCGAAGTCCGTGTTTGACCGGGCGGATGAGAATTTGCGGCAAGGCGTAGTGTTGGATGTGGAGACTACTGGCCTTGAGCGGGAGTCAGATCAGATTATTGAGATTGCTGCGCGAAAGATTGGATTTAACCGGTTAAGCGGCGAAGTAGTTTGGATTGGTGATTCGTTTCAGGCGCTTCAGGAAGTCGATGTACCGCTTTCTCCTTTTGTCACGAAGCTTACCGGTCTTACAGACAAAGATTTAGAGGGCCAAGCCATAGACTGGAGTGCCTTTAACGCTTTCATTGAAGATGCGGTTATTTTGATTTCGCACAATGCCGGATTTGATCGTCCGTTTGTCGATCGGCTGAGCAAAGCTTCACCGGAGAAGATTTGGGGCTGTTCGCTTTCTCAGGTGGACTGGAAGGAGTGGTTTCCGTCTCGCAGTCAGGAAGTGCTGCTTCTTTATCATGGTTTGTTTTATGACGGACACCGTAGTTTAGCTGATGTCGATGCATTGATTAAGCTTCTTAGCTTTTCTTTGCCGGAGGACAAAGAAAGAACGTATCTGTCGCTTTTGCTTGAGAACGCAAGAAAGCCTTCTTATGTAGTTTATGCCGCGAATTCACCTTTTGAATCGAAAGATATGCTCAAGAAGAGCCGCTACCGATGGGACGGCCAAGTCTGGAGCAAGCGTGTTCAGGAAGAGCACCTTGAGCAGGAGAAGCAATTTTTAGCAGAGCGGGTATACGGCGGCACGTTTCGCGGCCGGGTCAAGCAGATTAAAGCGAAGGATAATTTTAAGGGGTAGGTTGATGCGTTCTAGGCTAATACTCCAGACTCATTTCTTATTGGCGTTGTTTTTTCCTGTCTATGCTCAAGCCATAGACATTCCGACTGGATGCAAGCTTGATTCATCGCCGCAGATTCTTTCTGAACAAGAAGAGCATCATGCTCAGCATCCCGAGTTATCTGAGACTATCATTATCGGACCGACTGAGCTGTCTACTGCTATTGAAGGGTATGCTGGCATTGGCACATACGTTGATGTTGCTGTGGTGTTTGAACGAACGATAAGAATAATCATCAAGGCATCCCTAGTTGCGGGTATTTACCGTATTGACTGCGGCGGCAAGCCTTTCTTGCTTTTTGAGCTTTGGACAACACCGGCTGAGGCGAAGACTTACCAGGAGAACAAAGAGCAGCCGGGAACAACTTTTTCAGTGATGCTTTGCGGCGTTTTTACTCCTGCTGAAGCGCGTGATTACCGGGGGAAAAAAGAAGGTGCAGTAAAGCCGGAAAAGCCCGGGCAGCCTTCGATGACAGTGACAATTGATGGCAAGCCATACACTCTAGAGAACGGGAAGCTTAAGGCCACCCAAAACGAGAGAGAATAATGGATCTCTTCATCAGCGCTGGATTTCTGCTTATCCGCTCGTCTTCCAGACCCGCGTGGACATCGGGGAGTATACTTCCGGAGAAGATTATCAGTGCCTGTGACTGCCTCTGTCCGCTTTTTCCGGGCTGTTATGCAATTGAGTGGACGGGGGATTCCAAAGAAGAGCGCGAGAAGCGTTTTAATGCAGTTGGGCTTTCTTCTGCCCTTTGGGCTGAAGCAACAAGGTGGGCTACGGACAGCTTTGAAGAAGCTTTTGGCTGGCCGGGGGTTTTTTATTCGCTTGAGGAGGCGAAAGGAGCTAAGGAGCGTTTCTTTTCAAATCAAAGCGAAATTCAAATAATTGGCTTGGGCTTAGCGGAAGAATTCGTTGATGCTTTTATCTCTGATTCTACCCCGGAGCCTCCTCAGCCGGGTTATGCACCGCAGGGCGAGACAGGCTTTCTGCAGGTGCTGAAAAAGCATCAGGCTCTACCGCTGCATGGGGAAAGCCTTGGGTTTGAGCCTCTTTGTTCTGAGTTGGGGCTTCTCAGTCACTCCTGGCTTTGCAATCACTTAGAAGTATATTTCGCAGAAGTTCATCAGATCAAAGTGAATGAGCATGGTTTAATTGCCGATTTCGAGACGGCGAAGCGCTGCTGTAAGATAATAGAGCAAGACGAAATTCAAGCCGAGCCCGGTTTATGGCTTCCCTGGTGTTTGGTTAGATACGAGTGAGTAGATTTTTCTAAGCCGCGTTTTTCTGCCGTTACCATTACATCGGACAGGTTCCTTCTTGCCTACTGCTAAAGTAGTGTTTACCTGTCGCAGTTTCGAAAAGCAGATAATTGCCCCGCCGACTGCAAAAGCTGCCGTCACCTTTTCCTGTTAGCTGGTAGCACTCAAAGACTCTTGAGCTGTCCTTTAGAATAGG
>JAKPSH010000171.1 GCA_029555385.1 Pseudomonadota bacterium | reverse complement strand
CGGAGAAGACCTGTTTGAACCGGTAAAGCGCTTCAGCCGGCAGCCGGTCAGAAGCAAGCGCGGCCACATTACTGCCTGCTTGCCCGATGAGCGGTTTTAGTTTTTGAATTGTAAGACCGAGAGCTTCTTCCCAACTGGATGATTTCAGTTCTCCGTTCTCGCGGACAAACGGCGCGGTGATGCGCTCTCGATCATCCTCAAGCGGAAGATACCGCCCAACCTTGCAGAGGACGCCTTGATTGATCGGAGCATCCCAATCGCCGTCAATACGTACAAGCTGTCCGTCGCGGGTTTGCACATCCACGCCGCAGCCGAGCGAGCAGCCGATGCAGACGGTTTGATGGTGCTCGACGATTTCCGAACGGCCGCGATAAGCGCTGCGCCGGTCGATCAATGCGCCAGTCGGGCAGACCTGAACGCAAGATCCACAGGATACACAGGTGCTCTCTCCAAGCGGAACGTTTAGATCAGCGATGATGAAGGTTTTTGCGCCACGTTCTTCGACGCCGAGCGTATTTACACCTACCAGCTCGGAGCAAGCGCGGATACAGCGCCTGCAGAGAATACAGCGGTTATGCTCGAGGATAAAATACGGGTGCGATGCATCCACTGGGTAAGGCTGCCAGTTTGGTTGAAGCGGCCAGTGGGTCATGCCTTCACGGTAGGCGGAATTTTGCAGCTCGCAGTCTCCGTCGGCTACCTGGCAGTACGGGCAGAAGTGATTGCGCTCGCTGAATATCAGCGTGAGTACAAACTTCCGCGCATCCTGCACCTTCGAGGTGTTGGTGCGCACGACCATGTTGTTTGAAACCGGGATTGTGCATGCGGATTGCAGGGTTCGAAATCCGTCGATTTCTACCATGCACAGGCGGCAGCCGCCGAACGGCGTCAAATGAGGATGGTCGCACAACGTTGGGATCTCGATTCCTGCCTGGCGCGCGGCGTTCAAGACGGTGGTGCCTTCTTTTACCTCAACTGATTTGTTATCGATTGTGACTGTGACCATTCGTTAATATCTCCTTCACGAAAGTGCTGAGACCGCAAGTTGATTACTCAGGTGAAAATGGGACAGCGATTCATGTTTAAGCATTTGATTTCGCCGTTTGATTCCGCAAGTAGATGAACCAATAGAGCAGTCCAACAAGAACTGAACCGCCGATAATGTTGCCGATCGTGACTGGCAGCAGGTTCCTGACCAAGAAGCCGTACAGGTTTAGATCGGGCAGACTGGCCGCGGTGAGCCCGCTGGCAGTGACAGCTGATAGCTCCCAAAACGATGGCAGAGCGTATGATTTGATCATCATCGCGATCGGAATGAAATACATGTTTGCCACGCTGTGTTCAAAGCCGCAGGCGACAAAGGCAGTGATGGGCGGGATGATCGCGAGGATCTTATCGCTGGTGGGTCGAGCGCTGAAGCATAACCAGACTGCCAGGCAAACCAGCGCATTACACATGATACCGAGTGCAATCGCCTGGAGCGGTTCTAGATTAACCTTGGAATTGGCAATGTTCAATGCAGCGACGCCAACAACCCCGCCGCTGAAAGTATATTGCTTGGAGATGAACATCACAATCGCCGTTGCTA
>JAKPSH010000167.1 GCA_029555385.1 Pseudomonadota bacterium | reverse complement strand
ACTGAAAAAGACCTTGCTTAAAAGTGAGGAATACCGGCGCCACCGCGAGCGGATCTTCTTCTTCGAGGGACCGGTGCAGAATCTGCCGAAGTCCGCGCTTCCCGCAAGTTATGATGTGATCGTCAGCAGTCTGCCGTTTGTTAATTTCGCGCCGGAAGTCGTTGATGAGATACTCAGTTTGTTCCGGCAAATGACACGTGACGGCGGGAGCTTGACATTCTGCCAATATGTCGGCGTGTGCAAGATACGCGAGCTTTTCGCCGATCGGCCTACTCGCAGGCGCGTGAAGGCTGTCGAAAAAATCGTCAAGAGATGGTGTGACGAGGTGGCGGAGGGCGGAAATGTTTACCGGCGCGTTTCGCTGCTAAACGTCCCGCCGGCAATGGCCATCGAATTCAACTTTTAGCACTTTTTGTAATTTGCCGGGCGAACCTCTCGTAAAATCATTGCTGCTGGTGGCGCTTGTTTTGCTTACACCGGGCCGGGATGTGTTCGCGCAGCCTAAGCCCGGAGCGCCGCCAGCGTATCGGATTGGGGTGATCCTGCCGCTGACCGGGCAATACGCGGCAATTGGCAAAGATGCGCAGTCCGCGATTATGCTGGCGAGCGGAGAAGATACTCGTGTTCAGTTTATCTTTGAAGATAGCGCGTTTAAGGCAGCGCAGGCGCTGAGTGCCTACCAGAAACTGAAATTAGCGCATGAAATTGACGCGCTGATTAACCTGGACAGTGTATCGTTCAAGGCGCTTCATCCGCTGCTTAAATTAGATCAGATGTTCACCTTGCAGCTCGCGGAGTCGGTGAGTCATGAGCGGGACACTGTTTTTCAGCTCATGCCTTCAAATTATCCGCTTTTTTCTTTACTGGGAGAAGTCAGCGCAAAGCGCTACCGGCGAATCGCCCTTGTTTACGGTGCAAGTGAATTTTTGCAGCTCGACGCTGTCCACTTTAGGAATAGCGTGGGATCGGGGCGCATCGTTATTGAACAGGAACTGCACAGTTTAGCCGATTACCGGAGCATCGCGGCGCGCGTCCTGGCCGAAAAGCCGGAGGCGACGACATTTCTGGTTAATGTTGAAGACGGTCTGAAGTATCTGCGTGCACTTAAGGAGCTGAATGCCTTTCGGCGAATGGAGCTTATTTGTGATGTGAACACCACTTATTACATGGAGCAATACCTTGCAGTGTTAGGGTCCGAGATATTCGAGGGCTGTCTGGCGACGGTTCTTCCTAATGACCGAAAAGCTGATTTCGTCAAGCGCTTCCGCAAGCGCTTCGGGCACGAACCAGCGCCGTTTGCAGATTACGCTTATGATGCGGCCTCGCTGATCAGGCGCTTGGCCAGTGCGCCTAAAGAACGCTGGTTGCTCGATACGCAGCATATTGTATGGCGCGGCGTATCGGGAGTAATTAAGTTCGACCAATCTGGGACGCGGCTTGGCAAAGCCGAAATTCAAGTATTTCGCGGCGGAAAATTCGTTAAAGTAAAAAAGTGAACCACCCAGCGCGGCTTGGTGCGAAAAGTCACAGGGCTAAGCGCCGCTTATGGCGTTAGAATTGAGGTATACTTCAACAAACAAGCGGACTGTACCATCGTGGTTAAGAAACGGGACAACTTTTACCTGGAAAGCATTCTCGCCGCTCTGATCATCGTGATCGGAGTCGGTCTGGTTTACCTCACTATCTTCTCCCCGGTTCAGGGGCCGCCGGCGAAAGCAACGGAGGCAGTGGAGTATCTGGCCGAGGCGCCGCCAGACCCGTCCGGGTTTCGTTTGCGTGATGTTCCTGCCTGGCTGTTTATTCATGTAGGAGCCATTGCTATCTGCCAGGCTGCCTCGCTGATTTACGCCGCGCGCATTGCGCAGAGACAGCTAGTGCGAAGGCAGGATTTAAAAACAGTGCAGTTTTTGTGCGAGATCCCGATGTATCTCGGCCTGTTTGGCACGCTGCTCGGTGTTTGCCTGACACAGTTCATAACAGGCACGCTCGTTGCCCCGCTTGCCTACTTAACAACGATGAGCGGAATCGTGCTGCACGTGCTGGGAAAACTTGCGATTTGGCTGCCGCTTACCGGCGCTGGAGAGAACGAAGAGGAGTAGTTGCCCATGCGCATGTTTTTAGTGGGAATGTGCGACATCTTTTTGCTGCTCTACCTTACCGCGGTGGCGCAGTATGATGCGCGTCCAATAAGCATACTGACCGTAAAAGACTATGCCGAGCTGAAGACTGCTCACAGCGCGATGGAGCAGGAAAAAAGTGAATTAGAAAAGGAGGCAGCCAAGAGCGGAAACGAACTGGCCGCGGCGCTAAAACGGCTTCGCTCACTTGAGGAAGAGAACGCGTCTTTGCTTGCCGATGTAAAAACGCGCTCCAGCGCCGCGGTGGAACATAAGAATCAGCTTGAGCGTGCGCAGCTTGAGCTTGCCGGGCGCGAAAAAAGCATCAAGTCCCTGCAAGAAAAGCTTGCCGCGCTGGAAGTAGGTCAAAAAGCCGCCGTACAGACATTACAGTTGAAAGAAGAAGAATTAATACGTGCTGAAAAAGAAGCCGCTGAGCATGCTGAAGCCGCGAAAGCTGCGCTGAGCACGGCTGAGCAAGCAGCCGGAGAGCGGCGGAAATTTGAGCTGCTGTCGCAGGAGGCGACCGCGAGCGCCGACGCTCAGCGGCTGCTTCGTGAGAAAGCCGAGGCGCAGGTGCGCGAGGCGCTTGCGGCAGCCGGGCGGGCCGAGGAGGAG
>JAKPSH010000134.1 GCA_029555385.1 Pseudomonadota bacterium | reverse complement strand
GGGAGAGAAGTAAGAAGTAAGCCGGTTCCAGGGAGAAGAGAGTAAGCCGGTTCCAGTGCGAAGTGAGAAGAGAGCCGGTTCCAGGGAGAAGAGAGTAAGCCGGTTCCAGTGCGAAGTGAGCCGGTTCCAGTGCGAAGTGCGAAGGTTGCAGTGCGAGAAAACAATATTCCAGATGGATCAATCGACTGGCGTTGGGTATAGTGCGGGACGTCGAGCTAAATCTTATCATTCATTACACAAAGATGGACTGGCACGAGAGAATAGCCGCCGCCCAGCTAGCAAACTCCAAGCTAGACTATAATGAAACCGACGCGAAAATCGCCAATCTTATTGCGCTTAAAGATGAGATTCTGGCGGATCAGTCCATCGACGGCATATTTGCTTTGTCCTCCCTCGCATCGTCATTAGATGAACATGATAAGAGCAAGGCCGAAGAGCTTCAACTGCTTGCCGTATGCCGAGTTAGAGAGCGATATCCGAAACTTCTTCTGCCCACCTTAGTGCAAGTTGGTTGTTTTTACTCGAAGCACGAAGAACTTGACAACGCCGCTCCCTATTTTGATGAAGCGTTTGAAATCGCAAAAGCCCATGTCCACTCGCAAAAAGCGTCCGAAAAGATGAATGATAATGCTTTCCTAAAATGGCTTTTACGTATTTTCCGGATGTCCGAGGCGGCATCGTTACGCTCTGAATTAACAGAATTAATTGATTCATACCTCAGAGAGTGCCGAGGCTTTTACATAAAGTCTGAAAATTCGGATGCAGTAAAAGAGATAGAGGAAATTCTTGAAAATGCATGATAACAAGGGAACGTAACTGAGTAGCTACTGACTACTCCACGACCTGACAGACAATGCCCCAGAAACCATAACTGTCAAACAGTACAGCTTATCTGATAACCTCTACTTTCGCTTTAAACTGTTCATCGTTCTTCCTCGTCGCTTTAAAAAATAGCAGGTATCCGTGACGAAAGTTGTATTCTTCCAAATAGGTCAACGCAAATGCGGCGAATCGCGAATGGAGGTTTCTTAACAAAGCTGCATTCTTATCGCTAAACGCATCTTGAACATAATAGCATTCTCCGTATCTCTCGAGGCATGAAGCAAGCTTTGTTCTTGGGTCCGGGGCATTGAATTCTTGATCGGCTAAAGTAAAAGACGAGGTGCTGTAATCGACAAATTTCAGACAATGCTCAGCGCGCATACTTAAGACGAGACGCTCCGCCGGGTATCTTCTGATCATTTCAATAAACGGCGACCTGTCCCAGTACTCTGTTTTGAGGCGTACTTTAAGAGTGCTTGGCACCAACAGAAGACAACTGCACAGGAAGGCAATTGCAATAACTGATTTTTGTTTCGGCGGGAGAGACAGTGCATGAAACAATAAAAAAACACCAATCAGAATAAAACTTAAAAGCGCCGGATAACTGCTAGTGTTGTACCTTTCATAACCCCCGAATGGATAGTATCCCAATAATGAGGCGAGGATATGAAGCAGGGCCGGCCCGATCAACACAAAAAACAAAGGTGTGGGCAATGTTTTTCTTATAAAATTGCAATACCACCCGGTTAATGAGAAGAAAATCAGCAAAACTTCGCTCACTGTAGTAATGTGGACCGCGGACAGCTTTCGCAGGTAGTTAAATAATTGACTTGTAATGAAGTCGCGTATCGCCAGGAAGTTGTGATAGCTGCCTGCGTACATGAACTGTTTGATGTGCGCAGTGAATTTCCCTTGATACTGAAGGATGAGAAAGAAAACCGGCACGAGCAGTATACCCAGATATGGAAGACAAGATGCAAGCCGTTTCAGGAAGCCTTTTGCAGGCGTGGTTTGTCCTCTGACGATGTGAAGGAAAAAGAACAAACTGGTCATTGCGACCTGGAATATCGACGCATGAATAGAAAATAAGGCCAAAGTTCCGGATAAGATAAAACTTAAATCTCTACTTCTCGAACTCCCCTGAGTGATCACCAATATAAACGCGTACAAATTAATCCAAAGAAATAGTTGCGAAACAGCATACCCGCGAACCTCAGCAGCAACGTGAGAAAGCGTAGGAGAGGTGATCCAAAACAAGCAAAGAGTAAGCCCTAATGTCCTCGGCAATCTAATGGAAGAGCAAATCAAATAAATAAAAAATATGCTTACCGTGCTCGCCAGCAGAGATAAGGACCTTAGCCATTCAATAGAGCTGCCAAAAGGAAGCCAAAGCCGCAGCACGACAAAGTATAAGGGCGGATGCGCAACGCTTCTGCTCCCGACAACGACATCGACAAGACTATGCTTCGCTGAAATCCCGAAATGCCAAATCTCATCGAGATGAGGTGACGCGGACAGCAAGGGCCACCGCATCCATATGCTCAGGCACATCAAAAGCACCAGGAGACACAAATCGAGACCTTTTTCGTGTCTTTTCGCTTCGATAAATGCCATACATGCGTTTTTGAGCATGCTGCTTACCCAGTTGCGTATTTGACTGGAGTCTCACCGGAGTTGCGCGGGCTGGTCTTGCGCCATCAGTCGCCAGGCACAGGAGATCATGCGCTGCGCAGGCTCTCTGCTCGCTCTCGCCGAATGACAGTAACCGATTTGACTGAAAAGGAATAGGTATAATCAATTGGCCAAATGCAGCCGATTATCCACCGCCGCGTCCGTGACGTACCGGGATGCCGCGTGTTTAATCGCCCCAACTTGCTCATCCACCGCCGCGTCCGTGACGTACCGGCCCACAGGAATGAGCGAAGAAACAGGCCTTAGCGCACAATACGCAGATTCCGCGGCGCACCCGGGGGCTGAAGATCAAGCGCTTGCGCAGCCCGCCCTTGGCGCTGGTAATTGCCGCGCCCTGTCGGCCAGGGCATGTAGTTAGACGCCGAACCGGGCACAGTATAAACAAAGAGTTTGCCGCCGAAGCTCTGGATGGCGATCTCCAATGTGCCGTTTCCATCCAAGTCCCCCAGCGTCGGCGCAGCAGGCGCACCTTTGCCGTTTCCATTTGTCCCTTGATGCGGAAGCTCCACGTCAAACAGCATATTGCCCCGCGCATCGAGAATGACCAGGTAGCCGTGCGCTACCCCTGGAGTGATATTTTCGGGATCACCGTAGGTTGTAAAAACTAGTTCAACCCGGTTGTCCTGATTCAAGTCGGCAGCAAGCACTTCGGAGGCATACATCAGAGCGCGGGAATGCCGGTAGTCATAACGCCAGAGCACCGCGGCATCCGGTGAAAAAGCGTAAATGTAGCCGTCGTTGAGCGGCGCAATGATCTCGGGCCGGCTGTCTCCGGAAATATTAAGCGTTAGCGGCGCAGGAATGCCGCGCGGGGGATACCAGCTCCGGCTCCCCCGCGGTTGCGGATAACCCGAGCCGGGAAGCGTTTCCCATCCAGCAAGCCGCCTGCCGCTTCGCTCACCATCACCATAGCTTCCTTCAAGTACCAATACCGAAGAATGCTTGGTGTCGTAAGGCACATCCATCTCCACGTGCGCAATGCAAACCACTTCGTTGTTGTTATCACCGCTTACGTCGATAATATTGCACGGCGAGTCGGTCCACTGCAGCCACTTTTGATTGTCCGGGTGCGGCCAAGCACCGGTATGGAGGTGATAGTGATTATGCTCGACTGCCGCATCATACCAACGGATGAACTGTCCCCAATTCAGACGCCGGCCCAAGTACTGACTGTCACGGTTGGTAAAATAAGATGAGGCAAGGTGAGAGACTCCGGTATGATCGAAGACATTAATCTGATGGTTGTCGAAGGTCACAACGATCTCGAGCTGCGGATCGTCATCCAGATTGCCGACACCAATGTTTTCCCCGAAACAGCCGTAACCGTCATTACCAGGACCATTGGCGTCAGCATCGTTTCCCGGCCCTGTCGCACGGTTGTAGCGCGGCCACGCTGTCCAGCTCAGGCCCGGCGGCTGATAGCTCGTCCCGTTGGGATTCAAGACGTAGACTTGCGGCTCACCATCGTCAGTCTGGGTATTGGCCGCGATTATTTCTATTTTGCCGTCTTGATTCAAGTCCCCCGCGGCAAGCGATCGAACCTCCGGGCTCATTCCCGCTCCATCGTAGGTTCTGACCGGCCAGCCTGCTTTAATGCTTAGCGCGCCGTTTCGCCACTCATAAGCAGCAACCATTCCTTGGCTCCCGCCGGCAACGATCTCAATGATGCCGTCCCGGTCCAGGTCCGCCACTACGGCCGGCGCATAGATCCGCCCGAAATGATAGTTCTGATACGGCATACGCGAAAGCAGGTTGAAATTTTTGTCCCAGACAAATATCGAGTAGTAAGTACCGACCAGTTCGTTTGCGCCGTCGCCGTTCAGATCAACTATCGCCGGCGAGGCAAACCAAGATGTTTCCCCGGGGCTGAGCTGGCGAAGAAGCTGCGGGGCTTGAACCGGCGCTGCCTGCACCGTAGATACGCCGCAAAGGAGCACACAAATCAGCCGCCACATCACTCCCGGGCGCTCTGGATACTTCCATCTTGACATAAGCCCTCCCCTGCCCCGCGGGGCTATTCACGCACCGTTATCGGCATCACATAGGTGTCATAGCGTACGCGAAAAAGCCAGGCGATTACGCTGTTCGGCAGGTCCGGCTGCACGCTTACCACACCATAGCGGTCAGCCGGGACATGCGCGTTGAGATACATCGAAACCGAGGAGTGCGGCGCCACAACTTCGTCAAACGGAGCGCCCAAACCGCCAATCGAAACCCGGCGCGGCGCCGGCGTCGGGTTGCTGATAATCATCCATGAAGCCTGCTGAAGAAACGTGTTGTAGCTCCCGCGAAGCACAAGACCAAGCGGGGATACTCCCGGAAGGCCGTACATATACTGCACGCTCGATCCTTGGCGCCCATAGTGCATGACGACAACAAGCAGACTCCCCGCGGCCTGGCGAGCTATCTCGGCCAAGCCTACCTGACCGTCTCCCATCAGTTCATTAACAATAATATGGCGCGACGCTTTAGCGCCGAGCGGAATCAACACCGGCGTCCCTCCGGATGCACCGCCGTGAAGCTGAAGACGGACAGTGGCAGGCGCACTTGCCGTATTCACCAGCTCAAGCACTGCCGTTCTCAGCACCGTATTAACCGGTACGGCCAGCGCACCGCTTGAGGCGTATCCGGCTTCAAGCTGGAATGCGGTGTCGAATCTCTCGACCGCACCGGGATTGTCGTAAAGGTAGCGGACATTTCGCACGATAAACGGGATATCACTTGCCGCAGGCTCCCACTCAACAAGCCCGACGAGGGAAGAGCCAAGCGCGTGCGCTCCGTAATCCACTCGTCCGCCGGCGCTCACTCCCGCTTCAACTTCACGCATCAGCACACCCTCATCGCTGTAGAACCGCAGCACGCCTGAAGCCGCCAGCGCCCCAAGATTGGTCACCTGAATCCAATTCGCCGCGAGGTTCCCCCGATTCAGCGGATCGAACGTGTTGAAAGAAACGTGCTGCATGCCGCGTTTGCCTTCGGTGAAAGGCATGGCAAAAGCGAACTTTGAGCGTCCTCCTTCTGGCTTGTAGTAAACCATGCGTCCGTCCAAGTCGCCGGGACTGCCGTCATGCCTCGTGCAAACACGGCCGTATGATCCGCCAACCCACCCGGCTAAATCATGGACGGCAAGGTCATACTGCTCACCGGGATGAAGAGAAAACCAGCGCATACTTGTCAACTCCCCTTGCGCCGAAAAAATGCTGGTGCATAGGTTCATCACTCGATGCGAAAGATTCGTATGCTCCAAGTAATTCCACATCCCCAAGAAACCGTTCCATTCGCTGCAAACCACAGTGCCCAAAACCGGCTGGAGGCTGCCCCGATCCAGCGGATCGCTTCCATCGAGGACTTCTTGTCCGTCGCTGATGCCGTCGGCATCGGTATCCGGATCACGCGGGTCGGTATTACGGTTCTGCTCGCTAATATCGGAAAGCCCGTCGCTGTCGTCATCAGCGTCTGCATCGTCGGGGACTCCATCGTTATCCAAGTCGCCCGGAGATCCGTAAGTTTCAAAAACCTGATTTGAGAAAACGCTCTCCAAACCGTTTTGGTCATAGGCGGTGACGGCAAAATAATACGTGCGCAGGATCAAGAGATTGCGCACAGTATAGCGCGTCACCGGCCCCACATCGACAACATTGCTGTAGCTGCCGCTCGTTGTTCCGAAGTAGATTCGATAACCAGATACTGCCCCCTGCGTTTCTCCGCCTGCACTCTCTGGCGCATCCCACTCCAGCGTGACCTCAACGGCACCGGCGCCGCATGGCACAACAATTAACGCGGAGGCAGCGAAAACGACGCAAACCAAATACAGCAGTATGGTCAAAACAGATCGTCTGGGAAATCTATCTAACCCAAAGAGTCTTTGCAGGCTCAGAATCATAAGGCTCCCGAATCGCCTAACCGCCGCATAAAGGCAAGCGGAGAGCCCGTTTCGCGCCGCTCATGTGACTCCCGCGCTGCCAAAAACTACGCATACTATTGCATACGTAATACCGCGCATCGTTAGCGACGTACCTCAGGCAAGACGTAGAAATCATCTGCAAACTGCCCTAAAGCCAATAATTCTTACAGTGTATGTTTGGACTGCACGAACCCCGCACTGAGCTGGTCAAGCAAACACCATGCCTGCTCCAGTTTCCTGTCCTGGATCTACCACTCAGACACACATCAGACTATAAAAAATTAGTCCCGGCAGTATATAGAAGTATCTCCCGCCGCCGAATGGGAGACTCTGCCTTTGTTATCGGGGTCCGTATGCAGACCGAGTAGGTTGCGGAAAAGGTTTTCAGCATCCTGCTAGACTCAAAATAAGCGAATAACTCTTGCCTTAGCTGTGAGGTCCAGAGGCTTCGCCCAGAGCGATGCTGCCGGGCGCTGAAGGCGTGACCTTTTTATCCGGCACAACCCTTTGCCTCCCTTCGCTGTCGCCCCGCCCAGAGGTCCAGACCAATGGCTGCGAGCCAGCGTGCAGGCGATGCACAGCGGTCATCTTTTCTCCTCATCCCGAGCGCATAGGTTTAGCGCAATGGCATCGTCTGTATTTTAACCGTCATCCCAAGCGCACCGGTTGTTCCTCAAGGCAGCAGTCACCGCGCGAGGGATCTCAAAGTTCCCCGGTGCAGGGTCAATCCCGGGTGGAGACGCAATTGATGGCACAGCAGCGATAAAAATCACTTAATTATTAATTTCGCCTGGCTCTGCCTTCGTGTTCGTCCCGAGCGGAGGCACACCTTGCTCTGT
>JAKPSH010000126.1 GCA_029555385.1 Pseudomonadota bacterium | reverse complement strand
TAGGCCTGCGCAATCGACAGCGTGCCGCTTTCGTGCATGACCAGCAGCTTATCGCCCACTGCACAGACGGCGCCTTTGCCCGGGGCCTTTTCAGCCCACTTCTGCTCACCGGTTGTCCAGTCAACACACGCCAACTGATTGTCATCGATGCCGTAAATGAAACCGTCAATCAGCACAGGCCCGCTCATCTGCGATTCCATATTCTTGTTTTCATAGACCAGCTTCGGCTCTGTCTCCGAAAAATCCACCAGCGCGCAGCCATGCGCGTAGCCGCTGGTGATAAAAATTTGTTTGTTGCGGATAATCGGGTCCGCCGCGTTCACATCGTGCTGCGTTTTCCACGGAAATGACCAGAGCACTTTGCCGTCCGCCGGCTGAACGGCCATGACGCTGTCTTTCCCGAAGATCGCAATGCATGTCGCGCCGTCACACTCAAACGGAACCGGCGTAGCGTAGCCGCTTTCGCTATCGGCGCTTTGCCAGATAAATTCGCCGCTATCTTTGTTCAGGGCAATCCCGGCGGCACCGACGTTAAAAATGCACTTTTCATCAAGAATCAGCGCCGACCCGGCAAAGCCCCATGTCGGGGCATTGAAATCCAACTGCTTTTGCCACACGACCTTGCCGGTGGCGGCTTCAAGACAAAAGACCTTGCCGCTCTTACTGATGGTATAGACCTTGCCGTCTGCGATTGTCGGCGTAGCACTGCAGCCGCCTTCATAGTACTTCGGATTCAGTTTCTCGGGATACTCATGCCGCCAGTTCGGCTCGCCGGTAATGGCGTCGAAGCAGAACACCACATCGGTGTCCTTATTGATGTTACCCATCGTATAGGCCCTGCCGCCAGCTATCGAGACCGCCGAATAGCCAATCCCCACCTGAGCCTTCCACAAGATTTTGGGCTCGTTCAACGCCGCAGGATTAAAGTCCGCTTCCTTGCTGATGCCGTCATAATCCGGCCCTCGCCAGTGCGGCCAATCCGCCGCGTAACAGGTCAATGTCGCTGCAAAAACCATCACAGCCGTCATAGCAATCGTCTTACGCATAATCTCTCCTGATGCTCATCTGTCATTGGTCTTCTATTTTCTGAGCTTTCGTCCTCATCGTCAGTGCGCCCGTCGGACATACCGCGGCATACCTTTGCGGGTTCGCTAACTGGCCGTGCGTCATTTCATATGGCACGGCCACGCGCATCTCAAATCCGCGGCCCTCAAACGCGATACCGACGGGTTCGCCAGCCTGCTTTGCCGCCTGTACGCACAAACCGCATTTGATGCACTTGCCGCCGTCATAGCGAATGACATCGCTCTCCTGGATGGAAACCGGACCCGCGGCGCCCTGCCATGTCTTTTGTGCTGCGACAAACTCCGTGGCCAAATCGCGCAGCCCGCAGGCCTGCTTCTTTGCACAATCGCAGTTCAAACAGCGATTCGCCTGTTGGACCGCTTCGTGGCTTTCGTATCCCTGTGCAGTGTTTTCGGGCAACAGCCGCTTTTGCTGCGATGCGGCCTGAACATATCCATCAAGCTGCTTTTTTTCGATGCGGCCCAGCCGGTGATTGTACCACCTGGCCGGGGCTTTATCAACCCCGCTCAACTGCCGCAAGATC
>JAKPSH010000111.1 GCA_029555385.1 Pseudomonadota bacterium | reverse complement strand
GTCCCTCCGTGTACTTTTTCAGTCGCGTCGAGCGAAATCTGTGATTTCGCGACGCTTCAGTTTTCAAGCACTTAACGTGCTTGAAAACTGCCGGTGCATCCTTGCACCGGGCTATCAGTGTGCTGAAAAACTCATTTTCAGCACACTGATAGCCGCTATTGCTTTCTTAGACGTTCACGGATTCGTTCGCGCGCAAATTGCTTAGTTTGTTCGAGCGGCATTACCGCTAGTTGGGACCTGCCGGCAGAGGACAATTACTTAACAAGCTGCAGTTTGATCCTTGCTGCGATATACAAGAAAAACTCGGTGAGCTGCGCGGAATCAGTGGCATGAGCATAGCGTCCATAGCGAGGCGCGATCCGTGATGCGCCGAAATCATGCCACTTGCTGTTTGTTGCGG
The DNA here is from genome assembly GCA_029555385.1 of Pseudomonadota bacterium. Lineage (GTDB taxonomy): Bacteria > Bdellovibrionota_C > UBA2361 > SZUA-149 > SZUA-149 > JAKPSH01. Next base: position 3,668 of record JAKPSH010000111.1, on the reverse strand, counting down.
AAGCCGCTGGATTGAGCGGATCGATCTCACCGAAGCTATAATCAGGAAATTGGCTTTCCTGTCCGGATCTCATATCGGCATCGCGCGCGAGGCGGATCAGCAGGTTGTCTTTACGCGATAACGCATCTGCAGTATCTTGATAAGGATCCGGCGGATTGCTTAAATTTGCGCTAGCTGCCGCAGGCCCTAAGCCGACGACATAGACCGTGCCTCTGTGTTCACGAACAAAATCTGAAGCCTGAACGGCGCAGTTGTAATATTGCTCCGCGAAATCCCCAAATGATTTGCTCTTCCCTGGCCCGTAATTGCTGCCGTATTTTGGCCGGGTACGATGCGGCATGTGAAAGCCAAAATCCGCCAGGCAGTTATCGAGTACGGAAATGTAGCCTTCGGCATTGTCCGGGAGCGGTTTGTCTGAAGGAACGAACGGATTCCCGCCGGCGCCATCATAGGCTGAACATAGCGGCGCGTTTACGTTCGGCACAAGCGCTGAAGATTTTGTCCCTAAAGTAATCTTATCTGACATGGGGATAAGTTGTGACGGAATATCCAGGCGGCGGATGACATTGTTGCTGTCTTTGCCGGAGAGACTGACTGTAAGGTGCAGGTAGTCGTACACGCCTAAATCGCTGGTATTGACGGGCAAAGCAGTGGGACTGGTCAGCAAAAGCCGTGCAGCGGTTGGCGCGCCGTCCGTGAAAAAAAGATAAGTCATTTCTTCGTCGTCGTTTGGGTCTCGGTTGTTGACGATGTGCGCTCTTAGTGCATCCTGATAGGCACGGAAGAAACCATCGCAGTGATTTGTGTTGCTTGCTGCCGCGAGTCCCAGCAAGGCATTATTAAAGTTTTCAGGAACAAAACCTCGATTATTGGTTGGTGCTTTCTTGTCGCGAAGCGGCTCTCGCACAGCAGCAACCACATTAAATGGTATCAAGCTGATGCGGTCACGGTTTTGGTCAAACTCGCCGACGAACGCTGTGACTGCCTGCTGCAAGTCGTATATTCTTTGTTTGGCGCCATTGGCCGCGGCTTCTTCAGCGCAACTTCCGCTCCGCATCGGTGTCTTGCAGTCGCAGCTGCCGGACCCCGGACATTCCATTGAATCGGATACGTCAAGGATGAGAGCGACGTTTGCTGTGGCTCTTCTTACTGAGGCAAAAGCCGCTACGCTGCCGCTGGCCGCGGTTTGCTTCAGGCCCAGAATAAAGAATGGGACGGAGTCCATCAGCAGATAGTCGACAGCTGCCGTGGCGCGGACTTTGAGTGTCGCGCTTCCCTCATCAAATTCGATGTGAGGGTTCCCTGCTGTGCCACTGAGACTTAAATTTGAAAGCTTGATATTTTCCAACAGGACAAGCCGCGCCCTTGTTTCGATTGATATTTTTGTAATTTGCGTGGTGCTGGCTTGATTTCGCTCCAATATCGAGTGACCGATTCCCGCCAAGGCGGCGCCGTCAACTGCCTTCTGTAGCTGCAGTTGGGAGTAATAAAGATTTCCAGCATCAATTGCCAAACCGGCCAAAGCAAGCAAAATGACCAGCACAAAGATAAAGAAGACGAGTACAAGCCCACGCTCGCCGTTCTCTTGCGGTTTGTCGATATCAGAGTACAAGCGCATCATAGAATTCCATCGGTGCCCCGCCTACTATTTCCCATATGCCGGAAAGCGCGGTTTCAAAACGAATAAAAGCTTCGCCGGCTAGCAAGTGACTGCGCGAAAATAAAGAAGATTCGCTCTTACTGCTGGCGACAATACCCTCCTCCGGATCTTTCCAAGAAAAAGCCGATCTTGCTGGTACGGAGGGAAATCTCGCGGCACTTTTATTTCCTTCGTCGTAACGGTAAAGTGATACGGTAATTACCGAACCAGGAGCCATCCGGTTTGCCACACCTTGAACAATTTGCCGGCGGGCCTCTAAACAACGTTCGATCTGTTTGCGGTTTTCTGTTCCCGTAATTTCACTTATTTGGTCCGCGGTACGAGGATTGCCTGCGGGGTCGCCGACGCAGTCCCGGTACGCGAGGTTTGCCGCTTGATGGCTAAGCGACGCTGCGAGCTGCATATGATACAGCGCCCGGCTGAATTCGATACCAAGAAAAATCACGATAATCATAATCGGAAGGACCAGCATAAATTCAATCAACGCTGAAGCCCGTTCCTGACTCGTTATTAAGCTCTGTTTATGTTTCATTGCGTCCCACAGCGAGTGCTTGAAATGGAATTTCCAAACCGATCAAGGGAATCCGGTGGCTTTTGTAAATGTAGATCGAAAAAAAACTGCCAGGAGCACCGGCATCATCCAAGGGGCATTGGTAGTCCATACGTGCAGATCGAGATGGGTCGCGAATTTTGTTATGTCCGGGGGGTGTTGACCCGGAGGTCTGCTTTGCCCTCACCTGGAAAGAAAGGGGCGCAGCTTCCGCAGACAACGCGCAAATATGGACGTCTTCGGCAACAACAGGTACAAGCATTGATTGAGCTTCTTCCATTACCCGGCTTTCAATCGCTTGTTCTTTGCGATTAAGCGAAGAGGACGCGTGGTGCGTGTTGTGCGTGATTATTTCTCTCACAGAACGGAGGGCGACAAATTGCAGCGCTACGGTTGTGTAAAATAAAAGCAGCATCTGCATCGCAACAATGAGCAGCATCAGCATCAATCCGGAGATCATTGCGAACTCAAGAAGTACGGCGCCGCGCGGCCCCGATGCTGGTGACGCTGTTTTCCGGTAGCTAAGCATTACAGTTCCTTAACGCACCTGTTATGAATTTCGAGACTCAGCGCTGACGACCAATCTACCACACAGCGCCGCTTCACGATACGCTCTGGCATCTGCTGAAGTTTATGGTGTCGGGATGTCTCAAGGGTCTGACCTTTTTCTGTCTAGCTGATGGCTTTTTTCTTGCTTTTTCTTCCTGCGGGATGCTCGCGACCGCTGTATTCTTGTTATGTCCGCGCAATTTCAGCGGATCTATAGCTGTTGTCTTAGGCTTCACGGGGTTCGGTCTTTTGTCGCGATTCAGAATATCTCCTCATAATGTAAGAAAAAGCTGCCGCGAGTTGGTTGTGCAGCGGGTTTGAGAATGGTGCTTGAGTCAGATTTGCCGGTGTGACTGGTGAACGGAAGTCACCCATAGCTGATAGAGAGGATGGATTATCATGAAGCAGTTGAGGCGAAAGGTCGCAAAGACGTTTTTTGTTTTTCCGATTGCCGCATTGGTCTGGGTGACCTTCAGTGTTGCTGGCCGTGAAGGAGCAATTATTCCGGCAGCAGAGGCATGTGAAGAGGTAGACCCGTGCGAAGGCTATTCTGTAGGTTCTCCCGAGAACTGGGACGATACGCTTTGTGAACCCCGGGATTGTTTAGGAGTCCCCGGCGGTGATGCTCAAATCCTCGCTTGCGGCTGTAATGATGCTACATCGTGTCTCGACTGCGCCGGGATGCCATATGGCGATGCTGAAGATCTTGGCTGCGGCTGCAATAAGCCGGCGCCGGGTGTATGCGGCTGCAGCAATGAATTTGACTATGGCTGCGGCTGCGGCAATCCCCCCCCAGGAGAGTGCGGCTGCGAATCTTGTCCGCCGCAGCAGTGCGAATATGTCCGCGGCGATATCGTGGTCAAGGGATTCAGCGAAACGAAACTGCAAAGCTATGATAAGATTTTCCAA
>JAKPSH010000075.1 GCA_029555385.1 Pseudomonadota bacterium | reverse complement strand
GGACGGCGTGGCCGGCTACTCGATGCTGGAAACTCCATTCCGGCGGGCAGGCGCGGACGAGCTCAATGCTTATGGCACAATGTTCTTGGTGACCGGAAAGAAAACCAAGGATGAGCAGGGGCGCATCCGGCTGAGTCTTTCACTTGCCGGAGGAAGCCCGAACGTGACCAGTGAAGCGGTATTATCGGCCGATCTGCAGACGATGGACGGCAATTCTATCGTTCAGCCGGGCCCACTCGGCAAGCTGAAGGAACTTCGCTATAGCTGGACGGCTGCACGCAAGCAGAACTAAGTGCAGCAAGTCCAAGAGCTGCTGCACTACTGCGAACAGGCGAACGCATAGACTTGACTGCGGCAGCTCCATCGGAAGCCGGGCTGGTTAATAACTAAAAAAGCCCGGCTTGGCGCTCCAGTTTGTCCCACAAAACGGCAATCGCCTCATACGCTTTCTCGCTCGGAGGGGCAAACCCCGATAATGGCCCTAAAGCAACGTTGGCATAGCTACGTCCTTCCAGTATAAAGTAGGAATTCTGACACCCTGGCAAGTCACAACTTTTAGCGTGAAAAACTGGCCTATAAATCGCCCATCTGCTCAACCCCACGGCCACCCAACGGTCCAAAGCAGTCAGATCATATTTATTGCGCTTGGCACACTGGTTCTCCTGCTCTTCGCCTTTTTGAACCGCAGTCCGTTTATCGATGCGGACACGACAGGATATTATCTCGCCGGACAAGCTGGCGTCAGCCATGTTCTTGCCCGGATTCTTCCATCGTCCGCCGCAGGCTGGCCTGACCTCACGAAAGATGAGGCCCGATCGAAGAGCAGACGCACGGTTGCACCGCACCTCGGACGATCTGTATATTATGGCGCGCTCCTTTATATCGGTGACATTTTTGGGGGCTTATGGCCGCTGCCTGTTGCGCAAGCAGCGATTTGCGCATATCTCGTTTACGTCACCCTGTCTCTTCTGGGTCTTAGCGCTAAAAAGCCGTTCGCTGTTGTTATCTCCGTGCTGCTGTTCACGTCCTTGCCTTTTCACGCAGCAGCTCTGATGCCGGACATTTTTACCGGATACATGATTTTATGTTTAGCTCTGTTGTTCGTCTGGTGGTCGCAAATCGGATACGCCACGAGATTCAACTTGCTGTTTGTTGTGGCGTATAGCTGCGTGATACATCCGACCAACCCGATGGTTGCGCTTTCATTAATCGTAATATCGCCAGTTCTGGTCCGCGGCATTAAAACGCGGATGCCGCTGATCGCGGCAACGCTCTTTTTCATCCTCAGTGCGGCATTGCTGCAAAAGCTTGTCGTTTCGACCGCCGTTCGTTTAATGGGAGAGAAGCCCATTTCTCTGCCCTTCCTCGCCGCCCGGGTTATTGAGGACGGACCGGGGGAGAAATACCTCCGGCAAATCTGCCCAACCAGGCCAAATGTATTTTGTAATTTCATGGATGTTCTACCGCAAACAGCAAGCGAGTTTCTGTTTGCTGAACATGGCGCGGTTGCACGAGCCACCAAAGAGCAGCTCCAAGCCATGTCACGCGAACAGTATGCGTTCTTTTTTCATGTCTGGATGGAGTTTCCCAGAGAGGAAACGCTGAGGCATCTCGGCAGATTTGCCCGACAACTCGCAGCCTTCGGGATCTCCAATTTCGAACTTAGCAAAAACAATAAATTCCGCAGGATAGAAGCCGGATGGCCCGCGCTCGCCGAAACCGCGTCGAGGTCACTCGTCTTTGAATTCCCGTGGCTGCTTTTCTCGTGGTCACAAGTGCTTAATTTGTCTTTTGTATGCATTCTGGCAGCAAGCGCGTTTTTGCTGCGCGGACTTCCTCAAGCCGACCGCAGCAATCTGCGCATTTTCGGGCTGTTTATTCTTGCGGGGATCTTGCTCAATCCCGCGTTTTGTACGTTGTTCAGCGTCGTAGCTGCACGCTATCAATCACGGGTAATCTGGTTGTACGCCCTTTTTGTCGCCGTTGCCTGGTTGAAGCGACGCTCAGTCGAACATGAGCCGGCTTTAATCGAGCACAGATAAAAACTTGGTTCTGAGACGCTCGCCTACGCGGGTATCCAGCCTGATTTCCATCAAGCTGCCTTCAATCGATCTAACACAGCCGCTGCTATGGGAGAAACTGCGGCTATGTATCAGACTTTTCGTCCCTCCTTGCGCTGACAGTATTCTTGATCATTATCTCATTAATTGTTCGGGCCAACGAAAAACGCTCCGCGCGCTTCAGACTAGCTCTGAAACAAGCGAATAAATCTGCCGCAGCCGGGATTGCGCCTGAAAGTGGTTGAATGGCGCATATTTTTGGGTTCCCCGGGTGAAAGCGAAACCAGCACCCTGGCGGTGGAGAGTTTGACGCTGCTGTGCGCTAGATGCGCGCCGCCGCCCGCCCCGGCGCATCAGGTTCAGCCTTCAGCGCCCGGCAGCGTCAAACTCTCCACCGGCGTCAAACCGGAGATGGTGCGCTGCTGCCTCTCTTGTTTGTCCTTAATATGTCTGAATACCTGGAGGCTCTGTGCTGCTTTAGCAGTACTCCGTTAGGTGCGGGTAGAAATTACTGAGAATGCTTCCCAGCGTGCTGAATATCCTACATTGAAGAATAAAAGCTGGCGGAACTGCTGGGCCTGGCGTGATAACGCCCAGAGCGATGCTGCCGGGTGCTGAAGGCATGCCCTTTTTGCGCCGGGGCGGGCCGGCTGGTGGAAATGCGCTTGCCTGGCCGCAGCTTGTTCAGCCCGGCAGTGTCTGCTGCAAGCGCAGTTCTGCAAGCCGGCGGCGGCGCGCCTTCAGCACCCGGCAGCATCGCTCTGGGCGAAGCCAATGGACCTCACAGCAAAGACAATATTTATTCGCTTATTTTCAGACAAGCAGCCCTGCGCGGTGCTCCAGTTCATCCCGCAGTAGTATAATCGCCTCACGCGCTTTCGGTCCGCGGTAGCACCAGGAGACTTCCAGCTTCTGGTGCACGCTGCCCTCAGTCCGCACGGCGGAGAGCCAGTTGAACGAGCCCTCGACCAGCGTGTGGTCATCCACGGCAAGCGCTTTGTTGTGAATCGCCTTGACCACGATCACTTCCGCTCCGGCTTCGGCAAGCAGTGCCCGCCCTTTGGCCGCATTCGGCTTTAGCTCCCCGTTCGGCGCATCGAGATCCGCATCGGTAAACACGCGCACGCTCACGCCGCGCTGCCTGGCGGCTTGAATCAGCGCAGTGATATTATCTTTAACGATTGCCGCGCTGGATATCGTCGGTGATGAAATTAGCACCTCGCGCTTCGCCCCTTCAAACGCGCCTGACAAGACTTCTTGGTGCCCGGCAAGGGTCGCGATGCGCGTTGTCTCCTCCGCCGGCATGTCTTCCCGTGGCGGCACTTCCACCTCCGTCAGTTCGTATGCCGGATTTGAGTAGAGCCACTGCGCAAGCACAGACGACGGAGCCTGGCCTTCCGGATTAAAGATTTCCATATCAGCAAAAACAATAAACGTATCCTGCGCCCGGGAGACGGCGACATTGAGCATGTTCCGGCCCCGGTCAAAGAAATAGCGCCCCCGAAATGTCCGATCGTAAACCGCAGAAAAAAGCACGACAGGACGCTCCGCGCCTTGCAGCGAATTGACCGTGCCGACAACAAGCTTTGGCCAGCGCGGCCAAAGTTTCGCTTCAAGCCGTCTCGTCTGCGCCGCAAACGGCGTAATTACGGCAACAAGCCCGGACAAATCGGGCTTGCGGTAAAAATCGCAAAGCCTGCGCTCCTCGCGCAAAAGCCACGAAGCAATAGTTTCAGCCTCGCGCCGGTTATAGCGGCTCTCCCCGTGCTGCTGGCACGTACCCGGAACATGCACATAACCGAACGGCGGGAGAATCCGCGAAGGCAAGTCCGGGCGAAGCGGCTCGAGTCTTCCGCGGTAGGCCAGAGCATTGGCGAACCCGACAATCTGCGGCACCGATCTCCGGTGCTCGGAGAGAAACACGCCGTAGGTGCTCCGTTCCGTCCATTTCGTTGAACGAAGCCCCAAATACATAAAACTCCCGCATGATGCCGAAATTCCGCGGCGGACCAGACTCCCCCACTCCGTTTCATCATTCTTGCGGAGCACTCCGCAGCGCAGCGCATCCGCCCGGTCGATATGCGGCGGCACGTTCCAGACCGGCTCGAGCTGCTCGCAGTCACCGACGATCACTGCGCACTTAGCCAAGCACGAACAGGCAACACCCGCTTCTACTGGAATCTGTCCCGCTTCGTCGAAAATCAAAACATCAATTGGCGGCTCATCACGGTTGTCTCTCGCGGCGAAAAAACGCGGAACCATCGAAAGCGTGGATACAAATGCCGGCGTAATCATCGCGCGGCGCCGCCAAACTGCAGTCTCCCCCGAAAAGCGCACATTGTCTGCGTCTTTACGCCTCTTTCTCGAAAGCTCCCGCTGCGTCTCGGCAAGCCAACGCCCTTCCCAATAATGCGCGGCAAGCAGAAACATGCGGTGACGGCGGGTCTGATCGAACTTGGGCAAAACCTCGAACAGATCCATCCAAGAACGCCTTTGCTGCAAGCCAACGAGCGACCGCAGCCATTCGAGCAAAGTCCCGTTTGCTGCAAGCATGACATCCCGGTGCAGCGCGCTCCGCTCGCGCTGTAGTTCAGCACGAAGAATTTTTACGGCTTTGGCAAGCGAACTTTGCTCTCCTCTCCATGAAGCAAAGGAGGCCAGAAAGCTTTCTTTGGCTTTGCGCAGATATTCCGCACGCGTCATCTCCGCCGACAGACCGCTGCCGTTTCGCAGCTCAAGCTGATACGCGGCGTTTTCTTTCGCCCGCCCTGCCGATGAACAAAATGTGCCGAAGCTGTGCACGCCGGGAAGCCAGCGCTGGCTCAGCACGTCCTGTTCCATCCCGCCCTTTTCCAGCGAATCAATAATGTTTGTCACCGCCTGATTAGACGCGGCGGTACAGACGATAACCGGCGGATGAGCACCCGCTGATGCCGCCTGAACCCAGAGCGAAGCGATAATGCTTTGCAGCATCGTCGTCTTTCCCGTCCCCGGCGGCCCCGTCACACAAAGAAAATCTCCCGGAGGCGTTTCCATAAACCGGTGCACAGCAAGACGCTGCGACGGCGCAAGCGCAAACTTGCTGCCGAACTGGCCCAAATGCCTGACGGCTGAGCGTGCCAGCACGCGCTTGGCAAGCGAGTAGTCGCACCGGGCAGGCTCCTTTCGTGCCGAAAAATGCAGGAACAGTCCCGGATGCCTCCGGTTCGCCTCGACATCTTCAAAGACCCTGGCGAGCGAACTGGAAGCACCAGAAGCGGTTACATCCAAAACAGCATAGCCGGTTTTTTCGCGCTCATAGCCCTCCAGCACCGCATTGCTTATACCAAAGCCGGCAACTGCCCGGATAAGCTTCTCGCAGTACGCCCAATAATCTCTCCAGGAAGCTGAATCATTGAGCTGATGCCGCGCGGCGAAACTCTCCAGCTCGTCCAATGAGCCAACAGTCACAGCGTCATCACTGATCATGGGCTCTAAGAGCGCACGCGGGATCCAAGGTCCGCCGAAAACCGGAGGTTTTAGCTCCCCGCTTTGGAGCATTCTCGCAGGAACCCAAAGCACCTCAACAGTTCGTGGACCAGCGACGCGATCCCGTTTGGCGAAGCGAACTGGACAGAGCAAGACGCGAACCTCTTCGATGCTCCCGGAGTCTCCAGCTCCGGCCGCGCGCGACCTCGCCCGCAAGCGGTGCTGTTCCTTCTCTCCAAGCACGCGCACAGCGTGCGCCGTAAACCTGCCCCGCTCCATGTCGGCAAGAGCAGTCTCTAAACCATGCGCCATCATTTCGCGCACAGAAATCTCAGCACGCTCTCCCTGGCAAAGGGCTTGGCGCCAGTATGCGGCAATATTCAAAGCTTCTGCAGACAACTTCGGCCATTTGTTCTGCTGCTTTTTCTTTCTTTGAGAACGCATCATAGATAATCCGCGCGGCTGGAATTCCCTTCACCACTTGAGCATGCTATTCGTCAAACCCATATCCTAGCCGGTAAAAGAACATAAAGCTTAGCAGATATGAAGAAAACCGCCATCAAAATTGCGCTTATTTTATTTTTGCTCGCGGTTGCCGGAACTGGGTTGCTGTTCTGGCAGATTAATCCGCTTCTCAAACGGCTTACGCCCGAAATATCTGCTCTGCTCAGCCGCACCACGGGGCGTCAAGTAGTGATCAAAGACGTCAGCCTCAGTCTTTTTCCAAAGACGGCGTTCGAAGTTGCCAACCTTTCCTTCGCCGCACCGAACATGAGCAGGGGGAGTGACGCACCACAGACATCAATTGGCAGACTGCTGCTTGCAACAAACTTGCCTGCGCTTTTTCGCGGGCAAGTGGAAGTGTCCGAAATCGCCGTCGAAGATGTTAAAGTAATTGTCTCGCGAACAGCAAAAAGCAGCGCAGCGCATCCTGCGCCGCCTGTTCCCGCGCACGAGCAACAGCGTGCCGAAGTCCCGTCGGGCCCTGAGGCACCGCGGCCAGCCACTTCGCCGGCGCTGCCTGCTCCCGCAGTACCGGATACTGCCCTGCCGTTGCCCCCTGAAGCGCAAGCCGAACCGAAGAACATGCTGCGGCTTGCCGTCAAACAAGCCGCGCTGAGGAATCTCTTGCTTGAATTTCGCGATGAACAGGCATCCCCTGCGCAGGACTACCGGCTTGAAGTTGAACGTGCGGTTGTCAGCGGAATCGGCGGTGCGCAAAGCGCACAACTTGAAGCATCCGGCAAGCTTTCGGGCGGAGCATCGTGCGGCATCCGCATCAAAGGAAGCTTTGATGCCGCTAACCTTGCCGAAGGGATTTCGCGGGCCAAGCTCACCGCAGACATCGAGTCAATCAACCTCGATAAGATAATCCCGCTGCTTGCGGCATACGGCATCAAAGTTGACGGTCTTGTGCTGGGCAAAGAAGCAAGCTTAAGCATCGCAGTTGATGACCCGGAAGGGCCCGCGCTTCACATCGAACCCACGCTTGAAGCGGGCGACGCCGCGATTACTTTTGGCAAGGTCTTTATGAAACAGCCGGGCACGCCGTTTTCTATCAAAGGGACAGCGCAAACGACTGTTCCGCCGGAGGCGCTTGATGTATCTGCCCTCAGCATCACGCTCGGCAGCGGCGAGCTGCATGCACCGTTTAAGTTCTCCTTCTCTCCGCTCAATGCCAGCAAGTTTTCTTTGCAGACGTCAGCCTTTCCCCTAGCTGAGCTTGGCCGTTATCTGCTTCCGGCGGCATTGCTCAATCCCTCAGGAGCACTTGATGCGAGCGTCACCGCCGCACTCCCCCCGGCAGATGCCGGCTCACAGCTTAAGCCGACTCTCAACGGCAGCGCGCAAGTTAAAGACGCGAAACTCAATATCCCGCTAGGCCTAGGCGGCAAAGGGGAGATCCTGCGCACACTGCTTTTAAACAGTATTCAAGCCAATCTTCTTTTCGAAGGTCAGACGGCAAAGCTTCATCCGCTCACGCTGAACCTGCTTGGCGGAAATCTTTCTGCGGAAGCAGTATTGCCCCTGGAAGGCACTGGGCGCTTCATGCTCGCCGGCCAAAATCTTTCACTAAAAGAGATATCGGACGCATTTCTTGTGCAAAGCCCGTTAAAATTCACAGGCATCGTGACCAAGAGCTCCGCTCGTGGTTCCTTTTCTGCAAAAGAGGCGGCGCAATCGATAACCTCCGACTTTAGTGTTTCAGCAGAAAAGGGCGCAATCGAAGGCATCAATATCCTCGGCGAGACCATCGGCAAGGCTGGACAAATTCCCGGCTTGGGCCAGCAGCTCAGCGCGATAATTCCGCCCAAGTATCAGCCGCTGCTCAGTGCTTCAAACACACAGTTCGACCAAATCACCGCAAACGGCGCATACCGCGCAGGGGCGTGGAATCTGGCAAGCCTGGTTCTCTCGCACTCGCTCTACCGCATTGAAGGCTCAGGCACAGTCCTTCCCGGTCAGTCGGTTAACCTCAAGGCGCAGCTCAAGCTTACAGCGCAGCTCACTCAGGACATGGTGCAGCGGGAGGAAAAACTGAAGCTGCTCTTGGATAAAGACGGCCAACTCAGCGTGCCGCTAGCGATCACCAAAGAAGGAGCGGGCCGCATGCTCGTGCTCCCTGACTTTTCGACACTCGCCAAACACGCCGCAGCGAACACCGTAAAAGAAGAGGGCAAAAAAGCGCTGGACCGCATCGCCCCCGGAATTGGCAGCGCGCTCGATTCGCTTTTCAAGTAACATTATGCTACTCGACTGCCATGGAATGTATTTGCAGAGCAAGCGGCGAGCGATTTCAAATCACCGCAGAAGACTTGCGCTATCTGGAGAAACTCAGCCCCAAGATCGGCGGCCAGGTTTATCCGCTCCCCCCGCCGACGCTCTGTCCGCGCGAGCGCAAACGCAGGCGGCTTGCGTTTCGCAATGAGCGCCGCCTCTACCGCAGAAAATGTGACGCGACAGGGCGTCAAATCATCGCCGCATACTCGCCGGATAAGCCGTATAAAGTCTACTCGCACAGCGCCTACTTTTCCGACTCCTGGAACGGCCTCGACTACGGGCGAAGCATTGACTTTTCCCGGCCGTTTCTCGAACAAGTCGCCGAGCTTGCGCTTGTTGTGCCGCACATTCAACTCGTCACATCAATAGACGCGGAAGAAAACAACTGCCGCTTCGTCAACTTCTCCGGGAGCAGCAGAAACTGCTACCTTACTTTCGATTCGGACTTCAACGAAGACTCCTTCTACTCGAATGTGCTCAAGCACTCAAAAAACTGCGGCGACTGCTCCTATGTCACGCAGTGCGAGCTTTGCTACGAATGTGCGGACTGCTCCAACTGCTACCAGCTCCTATTCAGCCAGGACTGCATGAACTGCAGCACGAGCGCTTTTTTGAACGGCTGCATCGGCTGCGCCGATTGCTTCTTTTGCTGCAACATGATGAGCAAGCGCTATTGCATCTGGAATAAGCAATATTCGCGGGAAGAATACGAGCGCATCATTAAGGAAACAAACCTTAAAAGCAGCACCGGACTTGCCGCACTGAAATCGGAGTTTGCCGGTTATGTGCAGAAGTTCCCGAAAAAGTTCTGTCACGTCCTGAAGACCGAAAACTGCACCGGCGACTATATCCGCAACGCCAAGAACTGCAGCGAATGCTTCAATATCGGCGACGGCGAGGATCTGCGCTTCTGCGACTCACTGTACACGGCTAAGGACTGCATGGATGTCTCGTCTTTCGGTGAGCGCATTCAATGCGTTTACGAAGGGGGAACCATCGGCATCAACGCCTATAACATCTGGTTCGGCTTTGAGTGCGTCACCGACTGCGCAGATTTGCTTTACTGCATGGAATGCCGGCGCACGCGGAACTCTTTTGGCTGCGTCAGCCTGCGGCAGAATGAATATTGCATTTTGAACAAGCAATACACAAAGAGCGAATACGAGAAACTTGCCGCCAAGCTTATCGCGCATATGCGTGAGACCGGCGAATGGGGAGAATACTTCCCGATGCGTCATTCCTGGTTTGGCTACAACGAGACAATGGCGCAAGAGTTTGCGCCGCTCGGCAAAGAGCAGTGCGCCGCGCTGGGGCTTGCCTGGTGTGATTATGAGCAGCCGGTGCAGGCAGCCGAAGTAATCAGCGCCGCCGAGCTGCCGGACACTATTGCCGAAGCAAGCGATCGTATTTTGGAACAGGCCATTGCCTGCGGGATCACCGGCAAGCCGTTTCGGATCGTTGAGCCGGAGCTTAGATTTTACCGCCAGCTCGGCATTCCCCTGCCCCGCCGCTGTCCGGACCAGCGCCACTTCGAGCGCATGGCGTTAAGAAATCCGCAGCAGCTCTGGGAGCGTCTCTGCACAAAAACAGGCACGCCGATAGTTTCCAGCTACTCACCACAGCGGCCAGAGCCGGTTTATTGCGAAGAGGCATACGCGGAAGCGCTTGCGTGAAGCGCCAAGCGGTTTTAGATTATCCCCCCGCTCCAAAGCTGCTGCAGAAAGTATTCTACCGGGAGTATCGCCACGCCGGTGTCGCTTATTCTTGGCTGAGACTCATTACAGACGATTATCCGGTTTTTGAGCTTGATTTCTTCCGCAAGCGCGCGCAGTCCTTTTTCGTCCCGTGCGGAAACCCGTTTAGACGCTTTAACTTCTATCGCGGCCCGATCCCCGACAACAAAATCGACTTCAAGTTTGGAAAGAGTGCGCCAATAAGTCAGCTCCTCCCCTGACTGACGGTAAGAAAGATAGGCTTTCAGTTCCGAAAAGATAAGATGCTCAAGCGCACGGCCGTAAAGCTCGCTTTCTTCTGTCACCTCAAAACGGTTCAACAGCGCATTAACGACACCGTTATCAAAAAAGTAAAATTTCGGAGTGGCTGCCGCTTTTCGTGTTTTTGTTTTGCGAAAACTGGGCAGATGATACCCGATTAAAGTGTCCTCAAGAATCTGAAAGTAGGACCGCACTGTGTTGACTTTGATTCCGGTATCGCTTGAAATCTTTGTAAAGTTCAGCTGTTCGCCGTTCGAAAGAGCGGCGATATTCAAGAAACGGGAAAAATCACCAATACCTCTGACCAGACCCTCAGCGCGTACCTCCTCATCGAGGTAGAGGCCGACATAATTCTTTAGTTCGCGGCGATAGTCTTCGCTGTCGATGAAGCCGGGAAGAGAGCCTCGCTGCAGCCGCGCCTTAATCCGCCCTTCGCCAAGCTCCGGGAAAACCAAGGGAAAGAGAGCCGCCTGCCAAATCCTGCCGGGCAGGAGGTTTACACCTGTTCGCCGCAGCTTGCGGGCGCTGCTCCCGGTGAGAAGAACACGAAGCTGCTTGTTGCGATCGAGCAAGAGTTGAACTTCGTCAAAGATCGCTGGGATGCGCTGGGCTTCGTCGAAGATCAGCACCTTCGTATGAGCTGCTAGCCGCTGACGGACAAGTTCCGGCCGTTCGCTTAACTCGCGAAAGACATCGGCGGCAGCCAAATTGACATAAACCGCTTCCGGAAATGCATGCAGCGCAAGCGTACTCTTGCCGGTCTGGCGGGGACCAAGAAGGAGAAGAGATTTTTTCTTTAGTAATTGCGGTAATTTAAGACACCTATCGTAAAACATTCAGTAGTAATGTGAAATTTCGCGAAATTTGTCAACAGAAATGTTGCTTTCTTGGTGGGCTTGCTTACAGCCTGAACTACCGTTGAGAGAATCGAGACTTGTAAGAATGCGGCAAAAAGTAAAGTAATACAGCGAGTTCCGAAATAGCCCGACACGATTCATCGGGAATAGATGCCGGCGGGAGCTGCCTTAAACCCGAATTTAAGCCGGGGGACAAACTTAGACCGCGAAGCAGTCTTTGTTCATATCCCCCGGCTTTGTATTTCAATCTCGCTCCGCAGCGCATTGGAACGAAACCTCTACTTCGACCCCATCGCATCCTCGAAGGACCCTGCGGCCAGCGGCTGGCACAGCGTGCCCGCGATGTACCTGCAGGCATCGGCGGCGGTGCCGTCGACCGTGTAGTAGCCGCTCTCCGCCTCACCGACCAGCGGCGCCTGCTCGGTGCCATGCGCGGCGCAGTAGCGGGCGGCGTAGCCGTTGTCCAGCATGACCTGGGCGTAGCGCGCCAGATCGATTCCGCCCTCGCCCAAGCGGCAAAAGGCCATCGCGCGCTTCTTCCAGTCGCCATTGTTCATACGCAGCGAGCGGCCAGCGACGATCTTGTGGTCTTTGACGTGGCAGCCCGTCACGCGGCTGCCGACCTTCGTGCCGGCGGCAAACCGCGTTTCGAACGTTTCGCCGTCCCAGCAGTGGCTGCAGTCGGCGTTCACGCCCAAGCACGGGTCGTCGTCGCAGACAGCGAGCAGCCGCTCGAAATCGGCGGAGCACTGGGCCGCGGTACCGGGATGGATCTCGTGCGCCAGCGACAGCTTCAGACGCCGCGCATTGGCCCGAATCTTCTCGGTCTTCTTGGCGAAGCGTTCGTCCCCTTCGGCGAGCAGGTCGTAACCCGGCCCCTTGAAGAACGGCCACGGGTAGCCGGTGGCGACTTCGAGGCCGTAGGCGAGGCCCCAGAACATCGGCTGGACGAAGAGCCCCAGCTCAACGCTCAGTTCCTGCAAGGCCAGGATCTGCTCCTCGCAGTAGCCTTCGATCTTGTCCGCGCCGCCCTTCCAGACAGGCTCCGGCAGGAACGGACGCACGCCGGGCGTGCCGGTCCAAGCGCTCAAGAAGCACCAGTACCAGCAGTGCGCGCTGATGCCGTCCAGCCGGATGCCGGCGGCATCCATGATCTGCTTGATCTCCGCAGCCGTCATCAGCTTGCCGTCCGGCTTGAGCAAGTGATAGTTCGACGGCTGCACGCCTTGGCAGCCGTTGGCCTTAGCGAACTTCGCGAGCGTCGCCAGGTCCTTGTCGCCGTGCTGCGCCCCTTCGAGCGAAGCATAAAAGATAGGTCGACTCATCGATCGCACCTCCATGGAAACGAGTAAGAAACTGGGTTTCTCCGGCGCCATTGCCGCAGACCACCCTTGCAGACATACGAGGTGACTGCCCGGTTTTCGCAGGCAAAACGATTGCTGCGATACTACGCAATTACACTTAGCAAAACCCTATGGCAGCTCCCCCGTCCCGAACGACGATTTCGGTTTTCGGGCCAGGGGATACTAGAAACACTACTCAACAATACGGAATGTAAAGACTCCCACCTGCGTGGGTTTGGGAAGATAATCTACGTCCTGTCCAAGACCGCAATTGCTTACCATGATGCGATAGATTAGACAAATTCTCCGGAACGGGCGATGATTGCAGGCGGAAAGTCTTTTTCTTCACGAAAGTCAATTCGTTAGATCAATATGATTGCCCAACAATGCCGCTGAATCATCGACTCAATTTGTTTTTGAGGTCCTTGCTGATCAGCCTCATCGTAACGACTGTGGCGGGCAGCGCAACTGCGGAGACCGCTCTCTCTCCCCTTCGCGTGGGCGTCATTCTCCCCCTAAGCGGGCGCGCGGCATCGCTCGGCAAAGCGGTAAACAACGGCATCAAGATGGCCCATGAAGCACTGCCGCCGGGAACAAGAAAGGCAATCTCTCTATGCATCGAAGATGATTTGTCGGAACGCGCAAATGCGATCAGCGCCTTGCGCAAAATGGAGGCGGACGGCAAGCTCGATGTCGTGCTGACGGCGCTTTCCAATTCCGGCAACGCGGTAGTCCCGCTGAGCGAAGCAAAGCGAATAGTTCATCTCTCCCTCGCCTTCGACCGGCGCATTTCGGAAAACAAGCAATACGCCTTCTCCTTTTGGCCGGATGCTGCTTCTCTCGCCCGCGCCGCATGCGATGAGCTCGAACACCGGGGACTGAAGAAGGCCGCGGCGGTCACGACGCAGCATGAAGGCAACTACGCCATGCGCCGCGCTCTCTTCGAGTGCTCGGCGGGGAAAATCGAATATCCCCTTAGCGAGGAAGTCCTGCCCGAAGATTCCGATTTCCGCACAGCTATTCTCCGGCTTAGGCAGCAGGATGTGCAGGTTGTCGCCGCGCTGCTGCACCCGGCCCACCTCGGGATTTTTGTCCGGTCACTTCGCGAGCAGCGAAGCTCCCTGCCCGTCTTTACTCTCGGCAACTTCGAAGATCTCGGCGTGCGCCGCGCGGCGGGCGATGCGCTCGCGGGCCAATGGTATCCCGCGGCAAGCTATACAGCGAAGTTCGTCCAGGATTACCGGAGGCGCTTCCCGGATGACTCGATCTACGGCGCCGCGTTCGGCCACGACGCAGTCCTGCTTATCGGCAAAGCCGTCGAACAGAAAAAGTCCCCCAAGGAGCTGCCGGAGTTCTTCCGCCGCGCCGACCCCTTCTCCGGTGCGCTGACCAAAGTGTCTCCGGACGGAAAGAATGGTTTTGATTTTCAAGTAGAAATAAAGACTGTCGGCGCGGACGGCTTGTAGCAGTTGATGTAATTGCCGCACTCTCATGCAGCGCGCCTAAGGACAAGATCCACTTCCTGCCCCAGCACACCAAGCAGACGAATCATCTGATCTACTGTCTTGCCATAAAAGGTCTGGTCGAGCAGCCTGTTGAACATTATCGCCGGCCGTTCTATGATGCGGCCGGAGCTGTCCCCAGAGCACTCGGCAACCTGTAGTTTCTGCATTTGCTGTTCTTTAATCTGACATTTTGGGAAACTAACTCACCGCTTACTCTTGGATTTCAGCGGTCGAGCATGATTTGCTTGCTGTCTCTTGCGTGGCCCATCCAGGCACAAGACAGCAGTAGTTGCATTAATGTTTTATCTATCTTTTATTTGCTGCGTCGCTTTAAATCCGGCTGGGGCAGCCGAGCGGAAGCTTCAATGAAGCCTGCGTTCGGCTGCCCTGACGTACCAGTTTGGGAGTTTCAGCCGGAACCAGGATTTCCTTAGCGGAAGGAGACTTCTCAATGTCCACGGGCCGGAAAAAGTGCGTTGTTGGCTACGATGCTAGTTCGAGCGGAGCAAAGGCTCTCGCGATGGGACGCGACGGCAAGGTGATTGCCCTCGGGCAGGCGACCTACCAGTACGTGCAGGGTCTGCCGAAAGGCCAGTGCCGGCTGGAACAGGCGACGATGATGCGCGGTGTGCGCGATGCCGGTGTGAATTTGCGCGCGATGCGGGAGATGGCTGATTTCGACTGTGACGGCACTGCCGCCGGCGGGGCGATGCACGGACTGAACGTGCTCGACGGAAGCGGCAACCCCCTCGACAACATCACCTGCTGGGACGATGGCGGTGACGAGGAGCACGGGCTGTATCTCTCTGAGCAGCTCGGCGTACCCATTCCGCGGCGCTTCACGTTTGCCCGCTGGCTGGGTTGGAAGAAACGCAACCCGGACAAGGCCAAACGCGCGGCCCGCGTGATGACGCCCTCGGGATATGTCACCTACTACGGCTGCGGACAAAACGCCGTGCTGCCGGGCGATGCGTCGGGCATGGTCGGCTACATGGCCAACCCCGCGCGCTTTGACCTCGATCGCCTTGGGGTGATCGACGAGCAGTTCCCCGCTCTCCTGCCCCGCGTTGCCGCGTTCGGCGAGAAAATCGGCGAGATGACCGATGGCGGCGCGCAGCTCTTCGGCTGGCCGGCGGGAGTCCCCTGGGCCGCACCGTGCGGCGACCAGCCGCTGGGCTCCTACGGGAAAGGCTGCAGCCGCAAGGGCGACATCTCCGTCGAACTCGGACAATCCATCGTCGTCAACGTCTTTGGCTTCCGCGTCGTCCTGTTCAAGCGCGGCCTGGTCGAGGCGCTGCGCTCGACGCTCGGCGAAGATATGATGATGTGCTGCGTAACCAACGGCGTCCAGGCCTACGCGGCGCTCTTCACCCTGCTCAAAGAAGTCTGGGGCAGCCAAGGAGACGATCGCACGCTTCATGACTTTCTCGCCGACAAAGCAGCGGCGGTCCCTCCGGGCGCGGGCGGCCTGATGGCTCTTCCGTTCTTCGTCCCCGAAGGCTCACTGCTCCAAGGCGACTCGTTTGCCGCGCTCTTGGGCCTCAGCAAAGCAAACTTCAACGTCGGGAACATCGTGCGTGCTTTCATGGAAACGCCGATTCTCATCCTGAAGAAGGCGCTGCAGGAAATGGGCGTCACCGGCCAGATCAAGCGCGTCGTGCTCTCCGGCGGCGGAGCCAAAGACAAGCTCTGGGGACAGATCATCGCCGACATTTTCGGCGTCCCCGTCGTCGTCTCGGCCTGCACCGAAGCCGTCGCTTTCGGCGCGGCGCTGAATGCGCTTGCCATGGTCAAACGGTTAAGCAATGAGCAAGTTACCGCGCAAGAACTCGCTGACGCACACTGCCAGTACGGCAAGACCTTCACGCCGAACACGCAAGCAGGTGCGATCTACGATCGCCTGGTGGAACAGGTGCTCAGCGCCGAGAAAGCCATGGGCTCGATCTATGCGCTGCAGCAGAAGGGGTTCTTTGCCGCGGGGTAATCCGGTTTGCTCCCGGCTATCGCAAGAACGAACCCAGCGCGGCGCTTGCTTCGTCGACATAAGAATTTTCGACGGTCTTACGTTCACCTACGACTGCGGTTTTTGCATGCAACTACTGCAGTCGTGATTTAGTTAAGAAATAATAATCTCAGCGCACATATCAAAGATTTCCCACCTCAAAAACCAGGAATCTCGGCCGCGTCCAACCATGCTCTCTCATAGTTGCGAGATTGCACAACGTTTAATACTTTAACCCAAAGTCAAATTCGGAACTTATCGACCAATGCAGCTAACTGGCTACTCCCTAGAACTCGTCAACCCCATCGAGCGCGAGTCTGTAGTGCAGGCGCTTCGCCGCAGCGCCGGCGGCTCGCTTTTGGTGCTCAACACCTGCCAACGCCTCGAATGCTTTGGGTTTGCGAAGCCGCGCTTTGATAAGGTGCGGGTGCTCGCCGAGTGGAAAAACGCCGAGGCCTTTGAACGGCTGAGCCGCATCGCCGCCGGGCTTGAAAGCCGGGTGCTGGGA
Source organism: Pseudomonadota bacterium (assembly GCA_029555385.1). Lineage (GTDB taxonomy): Bacteria > Bdellovibrionota_C > UBA2361 > SZUA-149 > SZUA-149 > JAKPSH01. Next base: position 6,792 of record JAKPSH010000075.1, on the reverse strand, counting down.
GAGCTGGAAGTGCTCGGGCAGGTGCGTGAAGCCTACCGGCAATATCGCGAACTTGACGCGGCAAACGATGCTTTGCTGGACCGCATTTTTCAGGATGTCCTTACGCTCGCGCGAAAGGCGCGGCGCGAAAGCGGAATTGATCAAAAAGTAACTTCGCTCAGCGCGCTGGCCTCGCAGGCGCTGCTCAGCCGGATTAACCCGGGAGATCCTATTGCAGTTGTCGGTTCCGGCTCCCTTGCCGGAAGCGTCGCGCGCTACCTCAGCGAACGCGGCAAGTCCCCTATCCGCATCGCCGGACGCTGCCCAGAAAATGCGATGCGGCTTGCGCTTCGCGTCCAAGGCTTCGGCTGCGGCTTAGACAACCTCGTTTCGCTGTTTAAAGATGTAAGCGGCATTATCACGGCCACCGCCGCCCCACACCCGGTAGTTTACACCTCACACCTTGCGCAGGCTAAACGCCCGCTTGTCGTCGTGGACCTCGGCGCACCGCCCGACTGCGCCAAGGAAGTGCTCGCTTTGCCAGAACTGACTTATATTGGACTGGAGGAGGTCGAAGGGCAGTCTGCTGAACATAAAAATGAGCGCGAAGAACGCGCCCGCGCCGCTTCGCGCATTATTCGCGAGCGGTCGCAGGCCTGGGCGCTGCGCTTCCGGAAAACACTAACTCAATCCGGCAGGAGCCGGCCTGCCGAATTTAAGTGCGATGAACAGCTTTCTTAAGCGCGCGCTCAGCGTGATTCCCGGCGGAGTAAACAGTCCAGTCCGTGCCTTTCATGGCGTGGATGCTGAGCCGTTTTTTGTCCGTGAAGCGCAAGGCGCTTATCTGCAAACCGAAGACGGCAGGAAACTTATTGATTTCTGTCTCTCCTTCGGGCCCTTAATCTTGGGCCACGCTCATCGCGCAGTGGTCAGCACAATTATTGCGGCAGCCAAGAAAGGCACCAGTTATGCCGTGACCACAGAAGCAGAGCTGCGTCTTGCTGAACTGATCCGCTCTGCTGTTCCAAGCATGGAGAAGGTCCGCTTGGTCAGCTCGGGCACCGAAGCAGCAATGACCGCGGTGCGCCTGGCACGCGGGTTCACCGGGCGCGCGAAAATTCTGAAATTCAGCGGCTGCTACCACGGCCACGCCGACTGCATGCTTGTTCAGGCGGGAAGCGGAGTTGCCGGAATAGCCAGTGCATCCTCGGCAGGAATTCCGGAAGCGTTCGCCCGGGAAACATTGGTTGCACCTTACAACGACCTAGCGGCCGCACAAGCGCTGGTGCAGGAGCATGGCGCGGACTTGGCCGCCGTTATTGTCGAGCCGATCGCCGCAAACATGGGTCTTGTTCTGCCTAAACCAGGCTTTTTAGCCGAACTGCGGCAGATGTGCACCGCAAGCGGCGCATTGTTGATCTTCGACGAAGTAATCACCGGCTTCCGCCTGTGCTTCGGCGGGTTCCAGAAGCTTTGTGCAATTACGCCGGACTTAACCTGTCTCGGAAAAATCATCGGCGGCGGCATGCCGATCGGCGCCCTCGGCGGGCGGAGCGATATCATGGACCACCTCGCTCCGCTTGGCCCCGTCTATCAGGCAGGCACACTGAGCGGCAACCCGCTCTCCGTAGCCTCCGGGCTGGCTACCCTAGAAACTCTGGCGGCAACTCTTCCTTACGCCGGCCTGGAGCAGGCCGCGGAAGCTTTTGCCGCCGAACTCCGGGCCTGCGCCGCCAGGACCGGCCTTGAGCTGCAAGTGCCGCAGTACGGCAGCATGTTTGGCTTATTTTTCTCAAACCAGCCGGTTGAATCATTTGCCGATACGCAGCGCTGCAACAGCAAGATGTTTGCCGCGCTATTCCACAAGCTGCTCCAGAGCGGCATCTACATCCCGCCGTCTCCCTTTGAGGTCTGTTTTCTCTCTACCGCGCACGACCATGCGCTTCTCGAAACGGCGCTCCACGCATTCACACAATCTTTTGCAGGGCTGGGAAATCAATGAGACTGCATTCGTTGGAACATGCAGCGGAGGAAGGCCTGGGCAGCATCGAACATTGGGCGCGTACCGGCGGGCACAACATTACCCGCACCCGGTTCTATCTGGGGGAAGCGCTGCCGCACCAGGATGACTTTGATATGCTCGTCATTATGGGCGGCCCGATGAGCGCAAACGATGAAGCCCTGCTGCCCTGGCTCTCCGCGGAACTCCGCTGCATTGAACAAGCAATAACGCAAGACAAGCTGGTTCTTGGGATCTGCCTCGGCGCTCAGCTCATCGCCAAGGCCCTCGGTGCGCAAGTTTACAAGAACACCGAACGTGAAATTGGATGGTTCCCCATCCAACTCACGCAAGCCGGGCAGCACTCGCGCATCTTCGGCGCACTGCCGCAGATGCTGACAGTCTTTCATTGGCATGGCGAGACGTTTTCCTTGCCGCAAGGCGCTAACCATCTGGCAAAAAGTGAGGCGTGCCTGCACCAAGCTTTCGCTTACGGAGAAAAGGAAAAAGTGCTTGGCCTGCAATTTCATTGCGAAGTAACTCCGGAAATTATTGCGACGATTGAGCAGGATACCGAGCCCGCACCGGGAGCTTTCGTGCAAAAGCGCCGCCAGATGCTTGACCAAAGCGCGCTCTGCGCCGGGCTTAATTCGACGATGAGCAAACTTTTGGAGCGGCTCAGTTCCCTTTCGGATATCCCCTAAGGAGCATGTCGCGTTCCGGGGCTATATTTTGCGCCAGGCCGCTAAGCGGAAGCCGCCTGAGCCTCGCGGCTTTGAGCCTTTTGCAGCAGCTCGAGTGCAAGTTCGTTCTCCGGCTCAAAGATGAGAATTTTCCGGCAATACTCGACTGCTTCATCGATGCGGCCTTGCACATAGAGGCAGCCGGCAAGACTGTAGACAAAGGGCAGGTCCACCGGATTCATCTCAAGATAATTGGCCAGCGCTTCTTCGACTTCCGGCAGGCGGCGCAGTTGATACCCAAGCTGCATCAGTCCGTGGAGCGCCTGGACATTCTCCGGATTGCTGCGCAGCGCACGGCGATAGTTCTCCCAGGCTTCTTCACTGCTGCCCAGTGCACATGAGCAAATCCCCAGGCCGGCAAGCGCCACATCACAATGCGGCTTGGCGGCAAGCGCGCGGCGGAAATAATCCTTTGCCGCTTCCCAGCGGCCGCCTGCCGCAATCAACGCTCCGGTGCCGCAAAGCGCACGATAACCATAGAGGGCATCGCCCTCATGCCGCCCAAATAATGCTTCCGCTTCACTGGTACGCCCGAGGCAGCCCAGTGATTCCGCCTTCAAAACTCCAGCGAGTGCGGCTTCAGCGCTGCTAAGGCAGCACTCTGCCGCGAGCAAATCCGCATGATGGATTACTTCCTCATAATGCTTTTCTTTTTTTGCCTCTTCCAAAAGCTGCAGCTTAGCGCCGACACTGCCTGCTCTTGTCCAGCGGCAGGCCAAGGTCTCTTCGCTGCCTCCTGAGCCTGCCGGCACAAGACTGGCTGTGCCGCCGGACGGTTCCGCGCTGCCGCCGTGCATTGCCGCTGCTTTCTTTTCGAGTTCTGCTCTCAACTCCAGCGCCTGTTCGTTGCCCGGCTGAATCTGCAGGATACGCTCGACAATGCCGCTTGCTTTCGCATATTTCATTTGCGCAAAGCAGCAGCCGGCAAGACAGTACTGGATATTCATATTATCCGGACAGCGATTAAGAAATCCCTGCAGCGCCCGTTCCAGTTCCGGCAGCCGTTTAAGTTCGTAGGCAGCGTTCACGAGATACAGGATGGTCGAGGGATGCGCCGGGTCCACCTCTGCCGCCCGCAGGTAAATCGAAAACGCTTCCTGCTTTTCTTGCCGTGCCCACGCGACCGCCCCCAAACCCAGCATAGATTTCACATCCTGAGGCTCGAATTTCAGTGCCTGGCGAAAATAAGTTTCCGCTTGCTCCACCTTCTGCTGCGTCAAGCATGACACCCCGACACCTCGCAGCGCACGCGGCAAATCCGGAACACATTGCAACGCCTTGCGAAACTCTTGTTCCGCCTCGGCATAGCGGTTCTGCTTAATCATGTTGTCGCCCAGCGTGCAGTATTGCAGCGCTTGCCCGTCCGCACCGGTAATTTCGCGCCTTGCGCCGAGAATTTCGGGAATCTTGCCCACGCTCTGGGCTGCGTCATTGGTGATATTCGTTGACGAAGCGATGCTTTGCTGCACCGCCGTGCCCAATGCAGCACGGCTGCTCCTGCGTTCGGCCGTCTCTTTGGCCCGTATTGCCGCCAAGTAGAGCGCACTGTGCCGCTCGGCCGAGGCTTCCCAAGTGAATTGCCGTGCATGCGCCGCAAGCTCGGGCCGCCGCGGCTGATAGTATGCCGCTAACACCGCATTGCGAATGCTTTCATCATCATCTGGTTCACAGTAATAAGCATAGTCACCAAAATAGTCCCGTGCCGTGCCCCGGCCGGTGACAACAATATTAGCCCCCGCACAGGCGGCTTCAAGAGAAACCAAGCCGGGAAGTTCGAACCAGCTTGGCAGCACATGAACCCGCGCTGCGGCATAAGCGCTGGAAAGCATCTCCGGTGAAAGACGTCCGAGAAATACCGTGCGGCCCCGGCGCCGGAATTTGCGGCATAAAGCCTCATAGTCTTGCTGATAGGTAAACCCGCCGCCTGCAAAAACAAGCGGCAGATCGTCATCTTCCAGAGCTTTCAAGAGCATTGCTTGGTTCTTACGCCTCTCCAGACGCCCGACACAAAGCACAAAATCGACTAAACCAGTTTCGCGCCGGAAGAGATCCGGCGCCGCATCCGCCTGCGCCAAATCCGAACCGTAACAGCATGTTTCTATGGAGCACGCCGCTGGATAATCCCGCCGGAGCGCTCGCACTTCATATTCACCGGTGGCCATAAGCACCTGCGCATGCTGGGCGGTCCAGGAGTTGTTTAACGCGGCATGCGGCACTGCTTTTTTCGCTTCTTCAAGCAGGCTGCGCCATTCTGCCCGCACCTGACCTTGTCCTGCATAAACTTCCAGCGCAGAAAACGCGGAGGACATTTGATTATAGAATGACGGCCAGTCTTCATAGAGAGTGGTGACAACCATCGGCACTCCTGCGCCGTGCGCCCGGCGAGCAAAAGTCTCGGTCAGCTCCGGTGTGGCGAAGTTGAAAAGGTGAACAACATCGTGGTCTGCCGGATTTCTTCTGCCTTCCAGATCGATCTCTACCTGATGCCCCAGCGCCCGCACACCAGCCGCTATTTTCTCCATTACCACCGTGTCGCCGCCAGGATGAGTAACGGCGTTAGGTCTGTTCTGCATCAATATGCGAAGTCTGCCTTGGGCAGTGCTTGCTGCCTTGCTGCTGTATTCCATACTCAGTCTTTCCGCTCGCCGTTTCACCGGCTATGTTGCTAAAGCCACAGCCGTATCTGCCTCATGGCGCCGCGGCAGACACCGGGCAGCCGAAGCTGGGACAGTCGGGTGACACAATTAAGATGGAATTGAGCCGGTTTTGGGTTCCCGTGTTTGTTGATTATTACCTACAAAAATCATAGCCCATCCGGGGCTTTATGACGCGACCCGGAGCAGAACACGTGCTATCGTGCGGTCTTATGCCGGAAATTGGGAAAAAAAAGATAATCTCCGCTGAGGAAGTAGCCAATTACGCCGTTTGCCCGGAAGCTTGGCGGCTCAAGTACCTTGAAAAGAGCAGGAGCCAGCCTGCTGAACGCAAAGACAAGGGACATGCGCTCCGGCGCGAGTGGGTAGCCACGCAAGAGCTTTCCGCCAAACTGCGCTCATACGCCAAGCTTGCTTATCTGCTGCTCGTTGTCGTTGTGATTATTGTCTTTCTTTTTGAACACAATCGCACCCCGCCGTATTTTCGCAAGAAATCCCAAGCAGCACCAGGGATGGAAGTGGAACAGGAGAACCAACAATGACTTTGCCGCTTCTCCCTGTTCTGCCCATCTTGCAGCTTATCCCCGGCGCCGAGGATGATTCGGCAGTTACCGTGCCAACCGAAATCGTGCTTCTCTTGCTGGTCTTGGGGCTGATCATCGTGATGTGGGATCTCTTTGACCGCCGGAGCAAGAGCGCAAGAAAAGAAACGGGCCTGGACGAGAAAACAGAAGTGCTCTCCGTGCGCGGCGGCTCCACCCTTCCCGGAAAAGAGTATTACTCCGAAGAGCTTGCACTGGTGAGCAAACCGGACGCCCTGATTAAGGAAGAAGGGATGGTCATTCCTGTCGATGTCAAGCCGATGACGGACAAGGTCCGAGATCGTCACGTCGTGGCCATGCTGCTGCATCTCAAATTAATGGAAGAAATCACCGGGGAGCGTCCGCCTTATGGAATCCTGCTCATGGGGCAAAAGCGCCGGCAGGTAAAAATAAAGAACACTGAAGAAAAACAGCGCTGGCTCGACTCACTTATCGATGAAATGCGTTCAATCTGCGACGGCGTCCCGGCCGTCCCCGCCCCGTCAGTATATAAGTGCAAGCACTGTGACGTGCGCGCCATTTGCACGCACAAGGCTGAAGATAAGTGATTTTGCCGGCGGGGGCAAACTTTAGGGGGCACCAGTTCGCGCCCAGGAAGTCTGCGCTTGAAGTTTAAGGGCCTTTCTCAGGCTTCCTTCGTGGCGTCATAGCCCCAGTATAAGCGAATAAATTTTGCCTTGGCTGTGCGCTCCAGAGGCTTCGCCCAGAGCGATGCTGCCGGGTGCTGAAGGCGTGGCCTTTTGTACCCGGCACAACCCTTTGCCTCCCTTCGCTGTCGCCCGCCCAGCGATCCAGACCAATGGCAGCGAATCAAT
>JAKPSH010000048.1 GCA_029555385.1 Pseudomonadota bacterium | reverse complement strand
AATCTCAGTTGAGACTGGTGAAACAGACTATACCGCCGAAACCGTTTCCCCATTTGCGCCGCAACTCATTTCAGCTGTTGCGATGGAAACGTTGCGCAATCAGGCCGCCAAGGAACGCGCGCCAGAGGATCTGCTGAAGCTATCTGATGCAGAGCTGCTCAGTGCCCTTGGCCTGGTTAAACATGGGAAGCTTACCCGGGCCGGATTGCTGCTAACTGGGACCAAATCAGCCATAAGAGAGCATGTACCAGGCCATAATTGGACCTTCCTGCATATGACATCCGATACCGAATACGGCATTCGGGAAGACCGAGTCAGTGCCTTGCTATTATCTGTTCAGCGTATAGAAGAACTGATGGTTCCTTTCAACCCTATCACAACCTACGAACAAGGTCTGTTTCATTATGAATACCGCATTTGGCCGGAGATTGCAGTACGCGAAGCGCTAATGAATGCCTTTTGCCACGTTGACCTGCGCATTGCCGGTCCGGTTATGGTAAAACTGTATCCCGGCCATTTGGAAATCAGCAATAACGGTTGTTTTATCGCCGGCATCACACCGGAAAACATCCTGCATCACCAACCGGCATCTCGTAATCCTTTACTGGTTGATGCACTGGCGCGCCTTCGCTTGGTCAACCGCAGTAATTTGGGAATCAGCCGTATGTTTTCCGCCTTGCTTATGGAAGGCAAGGAGCCCCCTGTCATCAGCGAAAAGGGTGAATCGGTCACCGTGGTATTTTTCAAGCGCGAACTAAATGCCGCCTTCCGTATTTTCGTCACCGAAGAAGACCGAAAAGGGCGCAGTCTTGGTCTGGATGAGCTGCTGCTGCTGCAGTATCTCCTTCAACATCCGGAAGTGGATACGGCTACTGCCGCCGCTCTGTGCCAGCGCAGTGATACGGAGATTCGCGAGCGTCTGACTAAAATGGAAAGAAGAGGCTACATCGAACACGGGGGAACTACGCGAGGAGCCTACTGGTGCATAAATCCTCTCATCTATACACGGCTTGTAGACGACGGACAGGCCGAGAAACGACGTCGTATCGATTGGGAAGCGGCCAAAACACGCGTGCTTAGTATTCTGATGGAACGATCCAAACGCGGTGAACAAGGACTCAGCAACAAGGAAATCCGACAAATCACCCGTTTTAATCGCAACCAGGTAACCCGGCTGATGAGTGAACTTGCGGTGTTCACTCAGAGGTTCAAAGTATAGGTTATGGAGCGGGAGCAAAATATGAATGGGACGAGAGATAAATATGATGCAATTGCAATGCGCGCAATTAAGCGAGCAATTACGAGGAAAATTGAAGCGTTAAATGCGCACAGCATTATCAGTTGCAATTACAGGAAAGAGACATGATGCAGCCACTGGATAAAACCTTAAGAAACCGACTCGAGCGCACCATCAAGGATGCGCGAGATATTGCCGAGGACGCTGCCCGTGCCGCACTGGAACAGCTTGGTGTGGGTGAAGCCGCGCCCTTTGCTCACCTGAGCGAACAGGACCGGGAGTTGCGCCGTAAGCTGCGCGTCCACGGCCGCCAACTGGGCGACCTGCGCCACGCCAAGACGGAGGCTCAGGAGATTGACCGCTTGATCGAAGAGGTTGCCTACGAGCACTGGCACCGCATGCTGTTTGCCCGCTTCCTGGCCGAAAACAATCTGCTGATGTATCCCGACCCGGACGATCCAGTGGCAGTCACCCTTGAAGAGTGTGAAGACCTCGCTGCCGATGAAGGCGCGGCCAACGGTTGGGAGCTGGCCGCCCGGTTTGCCGCCCGCATGCTGCCACAGATCTTCCGCCTTGATTCGCCGGTTTTTCAACTCACCTTGCCGCCGGAGCATCAGCAAAAACTGGAGCGCCTGGTGGCCGACCTGCCGCTGGAGGTTTTCACCGCCTCTGACAGCCTCGGTTGGGTCTATCAGTTCTGGCAGGCCAAGAAGAAGGACGAGGTTAATGCCTCCGAGGTCAAGATCGGCGCACGGGAGCTGCCTGCCGTCACCCAGCTCTTCACTGAGCCCTACATGGTCAGCTTCCTGCTCGACAACTCCCTCGGAGCCTGGTGGGCAGCACGTCGCCTCACCGAATCGGATTTGAAAAACGCCAGCAGCGAAGAGGAACTGCGCCGGAAGGCGGCCATACCCGGTGTGCCGCTGGACTATCTGCGCTTTGTGCAGCAGGAAGACGGCACCTGGACACCGGCAGCCGGAACCTTTGACGGCTGGCCGGA
>JAKPSH010000046.1 GCA_029555385.1 Pseudomonadota bacterium | reverse complement strand
CACCTGAAAGTCGCTGAATGGCGGATATTTTTGGCATTCCCCGGGTGAAAGCCGAGCTAAAATAAAACGGTCATCCCGAGCGCAGGAGCCGTGCCTAAAGGCAGGGTTTATTGCGCGAGGGATCTCATGCCTGCACAGAGCAAGGTCTGCCTCCGCTCGGGACGAATACGAAGGCAAAGCCGGGCGAAAGAAATTAATAATTAACTGATTCTTATCACTGCTGTGCCATCAATTGCGTCTCCACCCGGGATTGACCCCGCACCGGGGAACTTTGAGATCCCTCGCGCGGTGACTGCTGCCTTGAGGAACAACCGGTGGGCTCGGGATGACGGTTAAAATACAGACGATGCCATTGCGCTAAACCTATGCGCTCGGGATGAGGAGAAAAGATGACCGCTGTGCATCGCCTGCGCGTTGGCTCGCAAGTCATTGGTCTGGACCATTGGGCGGGCGACGCGCTGCGGTTGGCAAAGGGTTGTGCCGGGTTTTTAATCTCCTCGGAAAGACGTGTCGCAGAGAGAAGGCAGCTTGGACATACCGGCACACTCTCTTTAAACCTAAAGCAGCGCAGAACAGCCAGATATTCAGACACATAAAATACAACCAGGAGAGGCAGCAGCGTACTTGCTCCGTTCAACTCCGGTGCAGAGCATCAGGCTCGCGCCTCGCGTTTCCCGGTCCGCTAAGTCTCAAAAATCCCCAGAAACTCAAGCAGGCCAAAACATTATTCACTCATGGCTGATAGTCTTTGTCTAATAATCTCCGCAATAGCGGCATTAGTTCTTGCACCATAGTGGCTGCCGTCGTAACCGTAATCAAGATTATCCCGCGAGAGCTTGCACAGCTCTGGCAGTAGATCAATATGCCGGACTGCACCATCTCCGGATGCATAGCGCACCATCTTGTTCCACCTATTACGGTAGTCCTTGTCGCGGCGATAAAGGGAAATCTCTTGCGGACTCGGCAGGAAAACCAGGACAAATCCAGAATGTTCCAGCGCAGCAGAATTCCTCAGCGCTGAAATCATTTTGCGCGACAAACGCAGTGCTTCCTTTCCCGGGTCGTACAAATCATTGCGCATTCGTGATAAACGCAGCTTGCTCCACGCCTTGACCAGCAACTTGTAAGTAATCAGTGACCCGCCGAAGGGATCCGGTTCATAATTTGCAGGAAAGTAAAAACGGTCATGCTGCCGCAAAAACTCGCTCAACTCAGGGCTTACTCGGTTTTTGTTTGCCGCCATAAACTCAGCCCTATTCCGGTATGGACTTCGAATCAAAACCAGTTCGCCTCCAGACCCTATCTCAAACCTGGGCATCAAATTGGCGGACGACCAGCCCCAGAGCGTACGCCACATGTTTATATCCCGCCACAAGTTGTCGTGCGGAACAAACATGAGTAAAACAAGATCATGGTCAATCTGCCGTTTAACCATTTCGTACTTTAAGAAAGTCTGCGCCAAGCTGTAGCCCTCGACGCCGAAATTGACAACTTCGAGTCCAGAATCACTGTATTCGAGAAAAAACGGCCATGATTCTTCCAGGCGCACTCGCGAACACTGCGTGTAGGAATCTCCGAGCGTTAAAATCCGCTTCTTTCCTGGCGTTCTTTCTTTCGGCAGATCCCGCCTGCTGTGCGCACCCAAGGAATTGATTTGAGACCAGCCATTAACAGAGATGCTGTTTTCTTGAGGAGCGTAGCCGAGGTGTGCATCCTCGCGTCGGATGCCCCAGAGATCGCCGGAAGTTATTTCATCCCCGTCAACGGTTAACGGCTTGGCGCTGATGAGATAAAGGCTTGATTCACTGCCTTTACTAGTCCGCTTGCTGTGCACCATGTACGGCGGCAGCTCCCGCCCCAGAAATATCCCATAACAACTGGTGGAGGGAATAATAAAGACTCGCGCCAACACTTCAAACAAAACGAGAACACAGAGAAAAGACGCCAAGAACAGAAAGACGGGCAGACGGATAACCTTGAGCATCACGCTTTGCGCCTGGTTGTCGTTCCACATATCGAATGGCCCGACAGAGCAGCCAATCAATAGACATTAAGAATATACACTTATCAGGGTGCTGAAAAACTAATTTTCAGCACCCTGATAGCCCGGTGCAAGGATGCACCGGCAGTTTTCAAGCACGTTAAGTGCTTGAAAACTGGAGCGTCGCGAAATCGAAGATTTCGCTTGACGCGACTGAAAAAGTCCACGGAGGGACTTTTTCAGCAACCTGTTTGCCGTAATATCACACAGCGAGCGGGCAGAGA
>JAKPSH010000032.1 GCA_029555385.1 Pseudomonadota bacterium | reverse complement strand
TTTCTCGACAATTGAAGCAACAAATGATAAACTGCCTGCATACCCGTTCAAGAAGGTGACCGCGATGCTGCGCATTGCCGTCTGCGACGATATGCCGGACGAGCTGAAAAGCCTTGTCTTGCTGACAAATCAGTACCTGTCTGCCAACAGTCTTGACGCCCAAGTGACGGGATTTTCTCACCCGGACGCTCTACTGACCGCTATTGAGGCTGAGAGCTTCCACCTCTACATACTAGACATTGTCATGCCCATGGTGAACGGATTGGAATTAGGCAAGGAGATCCGCCGACTTGACCGCGAGGCACAGATCATCTATGCCACCACCGAGCCTCAGTTTGCCTTGCAGGCATATGCCGCAAGCCCCATTAATTATCTCGTCAAACCCATCGAAAAGCAGCAGCTGTTTGATACGCTGACTTACGCCGTCTCCAAAGCGGACCTTGCGGGAGAGCAGACATTTGCCGTCAAAACCGCTGATAGTCTGCGGGTGATTAGGCTGTCGGATATCGTGTGCTGTGAATACCGCAATCACGCTGTCATCTTCAGCTTGACAAACGGCGAGGAAGTGCTCAGCCGTACTATTCGGGAGAGATTTTCGGAATATAGCTCGCCAATTCTGAAAGACAGGCATTTTCTGCAATGCCACATCTCGTTTGTGGTCAATATGCGTCGGGTGGAGCGTTTCGCCAAGGACAGCTTCACACTGTGCGGCGGCAAAACCGTTCCCATTGCTGCCAAGCAATACCCGGTCGTGCGCGATGCGTACATGGACTACCTGATGGCAAAGGGAGGACGACGATAATCCAATACCTTCCTGACTTCCTGCGGGCGGCGGTCTCGACCACCGCTAATGTCCTGCTGATGATGACGCTTTTGCAGCCGAAGTATTCCAAAAAGGTCACGCTCCTAACCATGCTCGGCATTCTTGCTGCCGATTTGGGCACGGCAATCTACTGTTATCTCAGCGGGAACTTGACCTTGCTTTCAAAGCTTGACATTATTCTGTTTGCGGTTCTGTGTTTCGCTGTGCGGCCGTTGTTCAAGGACACCTTTATGCAGTGGCTGTTCTCCTATCTCACCGTCCAGAATATCAGCGACGCCGTCATTATCCTCAGCTTCATCGGCTCAAGACGCCTGCCTTATCCCGCTTACGCAAATTCGCTGCTGCGCGTGATCCTGTTCGGCGCTTTTCTGCTGATTCTGTCGCGCTATGTGCGTCCGCTGTATAGGCAGGCGGTGAAGCATTGGACGGAGTACTTCGCCGTGGCGCTGGCCCTTTACGTCACGTTCAACTACTATGTTCTGTCTTCGGACGACATTGTCGTTACCCTGACGAAGCAGGCGGTGCCGCTGATACTGGTAATCATTATCGGACTCGCCGCCTACGGCTCCATTTTCCTCTCTCTCAAGAATCTCCAGCGGGAGTTCCGGGTCAAGGAGGACAACCAGAAAATGCAGGCGGAACGGGAATACCTGCAACTGGCTGCGGGCAATATGTCACGGCGCTTGGCCCTTATGGAAGAGGTGTCGGCGCAGAACAGTCGCGCCGCCCATGACCGCCGCCACTTCAACAACGTGCTTCTGGGGCTTTTGGAGCAGGGGAAAGCCGGCGAGGCTACCGTTTTGCTGCAAAGTCAAAATCAAGCGGCGCCAAAAGTCAGCAAGGTCTATTGCGAAAACCCCGCCGTCAACGCTGCGGTCTGCCACTATGCGGGTCTTGCGGAGCGGGCGGGCATACCCACAGAAATTGCCCTGGATATTCCCGGCAATGTGGATCTGGACACGCTGGAGCTTTCCATGGTGGTTTCAAACCTGATGGAAAACGCTATTCAGTCCTGTGAAAACCTGCCGCGAAATCATGCCCCCTATATCCGCTTCACCTGCAGAAGTGTGGGGCGGCTGCTACTTGAGATGGAGAACCCATGTGCCGAGGGCACTGTGCTTGACGAAAGCGGCTATCCTGTCGGCCGCGGGGAGGGCCACGGCGTCGGCAGCAAGAGCGTTATCGCCTTTGCCAAAGAACACGACGGCGAGCTGATCTACAGAATCGAAAACGGTGTTTTTCGGGTGCGCCTTCTGGTGTGACAATACGGCAATTTCTGCTTGGCAGGAGTCAATCTGAGAGAATGTGCGAGTCTTTTTAAGTGCAAGAATGAGCCTTTTAAGAGTAAAGGCTCGTTCTTTTTTTTTCGGGGTTATTCTTGGGGCGGAACTCTGCGAAATATCATTGAGTTATTGGAGGAAATGGCCGTGAAAACAAGAGTGTTCTCTTTTCTGCTGGCGTGCTGCATGGTGATTTCTTTGGCGCTGCTCACCGCCCCATGCTCGTCGAATACCGGCGCATCAGTCTCAAACTCGCCCAAGGGCGCCGCAGCTTTGTGGAACGCCGGCAACACAAGAGACAAGATCGTCGTCATAAGCGATATCCACCTCGGCATCGATGACAGCTATGCCGAAACGGTGAACAACCGTTCACTGCTTATCGATTTCTTGCAGCGCCTGCAAAGCACAACGGATGTGCGAGAGCTGGTAATCGGCGGTGATTTTCTGGACGAATGGTTCTTGCCGGTCTATTATCCCAGCTACACAGATCAAAGCCAGTTCTACAAAGACGTGATCGCCAACAACCAGACCGTGATTGACGAGCTGAACAAC
>JAKPSH010000008.1 GCA_029555385.1 Pseudomonadota bacterium | reverse complement strand
TTTGACCTGGCATATCCGGACAATCCGGAATTTTTCCGTGAACGCTGGCCGCAAGGCGGCTTCAGCTTTTTCTCCTTTTCGGGCGCAAATTCGCTAGGGCAAATCGGCAACCGCGCCTCGAAACTGAGACTGGAGAATCCCAACTTTGCCGCGCTGAAAGAACTAGTCAAACGCCGCACCGAGAGTCCGGCTCAGTAAGAGACGATCAAGGAAACACTGTGCGTTAGTGAAGCCCCCGGGCCTAATAACGACAGTCCAGTATTCATCGTAAGCTGCTGATGACATTTCTTGCTCGCCATTAGTTTCGCCGAATTTTCTTTAGCAAACCAGCACCATCTCCAACCTATCCCGCGATACTCCAGACTTGTAAGCGCAAAAGCATTGCGCAATTTACGAATCATTTACGGAGGTAAGTAATGAAAACGAATATTTTTTTTGCAGCCATACTGTGCTTTGGGCTCTCAGCAGCATGCTCGGAAACGGCGCTTGCAGAGCGCTTAGATAACCTCACAAAGGCCGTAGCCAAACAAGGGTCGATCTCTGAGGAACAGGCCTGGCAAAATATCTCGCTCGTATTCAAAGCGCTTGAATCCGAGCTTCGCGCAGGGCGGGAGGTAAGCATCAAGCGCTTCGGGCGGTTTTGGATCCAGGATCGCGCTGGGCGTCCAGGACGAAACCCAAAAACGGGAGCCGCTCTCCAGATTCCTGCGAAAAAATACCCGAAGTTCACGTCGTCCGATGTTCTTAAGGAATCGCTTAACGAAGACGCTCAAACAGCAGCGCCGCAAGCGGCACAGGCTGAGGCAGAACCGGCGCCTCAAGCGCAGTCTGTCCCGGCAGCAGTCCAGTAGCCTGAACCCCCAGCACGCGCCTGGACCATAATAACCTCCGGTGCTCCCGTGCTCTGTTGTTCGTTTTATTCGATCTGCCTCTTAGTCCCCGGTTAAGCGGGCAGCGAACAAGAAACGAACCTTAGAGCACAGGAGCACCGGAGCCTTTGCTTTTAAGAACACTGACGGGCAGTTGTCCCTTGGGGTAATCTGATTCGATCCATTACGCATCATTTCGGACGCAATGCGTCATAATACATATCGTTAGAGGATGTAACGTGCAGCACAAGTCCTCTCGCTGGCGGAAAAGACGCGAGATTGCTGCATGCTGGATTTAACTTTACAGGTTTTGGAGCGCGTTATGGGCAGATTTTTTGGCCGGTGCAACGGAGGCTTGCTGCGTCCACGTCAGCAGGCATGGACTACTTGTCCGGCCCCTCAACAAAACTATGCACAAACAAGTACAAATTACACCCGGCGCAGCTCTGCCTGCGGCTGCGATAGTTCGGCACGGCCCGCACCGGCGCCAAAAGCTGGTCCGCAGCCAAGCGTAGCTGATTTGAAACTTCCGCCTTCAGCTCTTGGCGAGCCGACACCTGCGCGTCGCAATGAACCGCCCCAGCCCGAAGATCGCGCCTACGCTACCTCGCCGTCTCCATCAGATATGCCTTCATCCTCACCATCAGAAACCCCGCAGCTCGAAGAGCAACCCGCTGAGTGGGTTGATGTACACCGGGATGAAAACGGCCGCATCGTCATGGATATAACAACGACTCAGGACAGCCTCACCTTGCGCGAGACAATCGGCGCGCACCAAGAGTGCCGCCAAGTTTGTGTCCCGCGCGCGACCCGGATTGGCACACGGCTCTTTGGCGGACGGCTGGAGAACCGTTTGGTCAATGTTCCGGAAAGCACGCATGGAATTAAGTATAATCTTGACCGCTTGGACTCTTATCAAACTCGGTATCATTCGGTATCCAAAACGGGAGAAGAGACTGTTGCGGGACAGCAGCAGCGCAAGTACCAAATCCACTTTGATTCCCTGGCTACCGGGTGCCAAGTGAATTTGGGAGGAGTCTGGCAAACGATTGACTTCACTCAAGTAGGCGCACACGCACCTACGCCTGCGCCCCGTACGGCGCCGCAAACCAGCGCCCCGCTTGCACCAATCCCCGACCCGGCAACGTCCGCCCTTCAGGATCCGGCTCCGGCTCCAGACCTCACTATAGAAATGGCGCCGCTTCCATTGCCGGTATCACCGCCTGCCCAAACTGCGGCTCCGGCAGCTACGACCCCCTCGCCAGCACCGGGAACGACAAGCCCGGCTACAGCGATGACACCACCACCCGCGCTGACGCCGCCAGAAGAAATTCCGCCTCCACCAACGGTAACTACACCTTCCCCCGCGGACAGTGCACACACGGCGCCTAGGCCAGCGGCGCCGGAACCAGCCGCCGCCCCACCAGCGGTTGGACCTACAGCCGCTGACGCTGCCCCGGCGCAAACGCCGGGCTTAGAAACGCCGTCGGCTTCTCCTCCATTGGTCGAGCCTTCCCCGGCCACAGCAGAAAGCGCACCGCTGCCAAATCCAGTGGAACCACAAGGCGCTGCCGAAACCGCGCCTGTAAGAACTGAATCAACGCCTCAGGCAGAGAGTCCGGCAACCGCGCCGACCCCCGAAGCTACTCCAGCACGAGGCACGCCGCCGCCAATGCCAGAGACGACGGTGCCTCCCACAGAAACAGCGCCAGCCCCGCAAGCCGAAACACCAACAGCTCCGCCCTCTTCGGAACCATCACCGGGACCGTCTGCGGAATCTCAGCCAAGCATGAGCCCGCCCGCGGCAGCTCCTGCCGAAACGCCTGCGGAAACAGGTACGGCGTCGCAAACACCGCCGGCAGCAGAGAGTGCTCCGGCATTTGACCCCGTGAAAAAGCGTGAAGCTACGCGCGAAACAATGGCCAATGTTGCCAGCGCTTTTCTTGCCTGGAAAGCCGGACTCGCTGAAGGAACAGCGGAGCATGCATTCGCTGCCGCCCATAATACCGCCTGGATCAGAATAAAGACAGCGGCAGACGGCACAGAAACTGTGTGGGCAAGTTATCGCACGGGACCGCAGAAATGGGCGCAGCATCAGCTTCCCGATTCGTTTCTGGAACCCATGCGAG
>JAKPSH010000007.1 GCA_029555385.1 Pseudomonadota bacterium | reverse complement strand
CTGGACAGAAACGCTTATTAAAATTGGCGGTCGCACGCAAGTTAAGATTAAGGGCACGGTTGAGGGCAGCGGCAGAATAATCGTGAGTGGAATATGGACGTGCTGGCGTTCGGGCGGCCGGCAGCGAACGGAAGATCTTTCTATTAAGCAGTTCAGTTTGAATGAGCGCGGCGGCAGGCATAATTTCAGCTATACAATAACTCTTCCGCTCGATGTAGTTAGCTGGGAATGGCGAGTTGATGCAAAAAACGTGGATTGAGTAGTTTGTATCTTCTTGAGGAGTTGTTATGAGATTCATTACTTTTCTCTTCGCTTTTTTCCTGCTTGTCAGCTCAGCTCATGCTGAGCAATGGCTGAATATCAAATATCGTCCGACACCGGTTGATGTTGACAAGCCTTACTTCGAGTATTTAGACACCTCGAGCAGCTCTTTTGTGCGGGGAGCGTGGTACGATAAGTCAAAACAGTACATGATAATCACGCTTCAGAGCACGAATTATCATTACTGCGGGCTGGATGAAGCAACTTGGACGGCTTTTAAGAGAGCTTCATCTTTTGGGACATTTTACAATCAGGCTATCAAAGGACGGTTTGACTGTAGAATTTACCCTGTGCCGGAATATGGACGGTAGGTATTATACGAAAGCAGGCGCAGCAGGACGGATTTAGAAGCGGGAGAAATTGCAGATGAGACTAAGTCGGGCTGTTCTTTGTATCATGCTCCTTCTACCAGGCTGGAGTTTCGCTGCTAACCCGAAACCAGTGCCGGATAAAATTGCAGGTAATAACGTATCAAAGGAGCGTCCAGCCCACTTCGCTTTGGTGCTTCTCGTCGATAAGTCAGCGAGCATGGCGCAAGACGGCAAAATCCAGAGCGTGAGACAGGCTGCTTTGCAGGCAGTCCAAGCCTTGGCGGATGATGATTATTTCTCGCTGATAGCCTTTGACCATGCCCCTTTTATAGTCATGGATTTGCGGAGAATTAGCCAGGCAAAAGAACTAGCAGCTCAGCGAACAGCGAATCTTTACCCAGCCGGACAGACGAACTTGCTGCCCGCACTTTCTATCGCAGATCAGAAACTGCGGAGTATTCAGGCAATGAAAAAGCATATTGTGCTTGTCTCTGATGAGACGCTGGCAACACACGGACACGAAAAATATTATCTAGAGGAGATTAGCAACGCGAAAGAAGCGGGAATCACCCTCTCGTGTTTCGCCATTGGCCAAGATGGTGATTTTTCGCTTCTCAAACTAATTGCAGAATCCGGAAAGGGATCATTCTACCGCGTTTCCAATGCACCAGACCTGCCGCAGGCGGTTGTAAACGAAATCCGGAAAGCAGTCGGCAAACGCCCGCCTAAGTCATTAGAAACACAAAGAGCGCCGATCTCAGCCACACCGGTCCAGTCACAACAGCCAAGTCGTGGTTCGCCTCCTAACGAAAAGCGAGTTCCAACGCCTGATAAGCCGGACTCATCACCCGAGCCGCCAACTGATATGAGCGATGTCGAGACGTTTTCACCTATGAAGCGCTATAGTACAGCATCTGCAACCAAGGTATATTCAGCTCCCTCGGCAAGTGCGAGTTCAATCGGCGAGGTCGACGCCGACAGCGTAGTTGAGGTGAAGCGCCGCGTCGGAACGTGGCTTGAGCTGAGATCCGTTAAGGGGCGGGCAGGCTATATCAGGCTTAAAGATGCGACGGCGGTGAGTCCTGCTGTTAACTCGCTTAAGTAAATAATCGTTGAAAGCGGCTTTGCTGCGATGCAATAAGAACAATCGCATCTATCATTTGCCCAGCTCTCCGAGTTATAATGCCTCAGCGCCGAAGAACCGGGGATATTTTGAGAGCGAAGTACAGGCTCAAAAGCCGGGTTTAGAAAAGCGGGGAATTGCAGGTGATAGATACGGCTGACAATCAAGAAGTCCCGCGAGCAAAGCGAACAGTACGTAGTCAAGTTTATCGAGGCTTGATTATCGCTGCTGTAATCGTTTCGATATTTGCTTTCATTTACTGGTTAGCGGAATACTATGTTCCGGCGCAGTACGCACCAACTTTTCAAACAGTGCCTAGATTACTCAGCTCCGAACGGTGCAGGTCTGAGGGTGGCCGTATTGCCAGCGCTGGGACGTCTTCGAAATGCTCTTGCCGATCCGGGGAAAAGCAGATCGGGCAAATTAACGACCTGCGCTGCATCTGCTGTTGTTGTGCTCCGCGGTGAATTACGACTATGATCAATTTAGGCTCAGCGAGATTACTAGCAGGACAAAAGTGAAATGAGATGTGTGCTATACTTGGGGCGTCAGTGAGAAACTAAGGAAACAGCACGATGGCAGAGAAAGACTTGAAACCTTATGTTTTTGCTTGTTTCGGCGTAATAGTGCTTTTGGGATTGGTAGTGGTTTACTTTCTCCTTGGCCGGAACACTTCTTTGTTTGTCACTTCTCCGAAAATTACAGTATCGGGCGGCACATTATCAGTGCAGGCTCCAACTGGGTCGGTTAGTTTTACTATTCAGGGTCCCGCTTACCTTACGGGCCGTATTTATAACTTCCTTCCGTTTACCGCGGGAAGCCAGTATGCAAACCCTGCTTTAGTGTATGTAGAAGATTCTGATTACCGCCAAGTGCTGGCAGGATATAAGCAATCTAAAACGTTGCCGACTCGTACCTTTGGCCGTTTCACAAAAACTGTTTCTTTGCTCACGAGTAAGCCTGAGCAATTAGACATTTTAGAAAAGCTAGCAAAGAAAAAAAGGGGATCTCTTTTTACAATAACCGGCAAGTTCCTCGGGATTCAGGAAATGGCGGCCATGGGAATGAAAATGCCTTTGTCCGATATGCAGGCACTAATGGATCAGCGCCCCGGCGAACTTGCAACTAAGATCGTCTTTGTTGAGACTCTGAAGATCACCGAGGCAACTCCTGACCTAATCTGGCAGGACGACTATCCAAGCCTAGATCCAATGACGGACCAGTTCTTAAAAATGACAAAATAGTTTTAGGCACTCATGAGCGCTCGCCCGCAAAAGAGCAGTTTCAGCATTCCCGGAACTAGGCTCGGACCGCGGCAGCGCCCCCGTACACTCCTAAGCAGCGCGCCCCGCGAAGGATGTGCATCCGTGTCGGCTGCTGGGCTCACGTGAGGAGAAAGTTTATTGAGGTTCAGAAGTTATCCCCGAACGACGTTGGAAACGTCCTGAAGCGAATCGCTGAGCTATACAAGATTGAAAAGCAAGCAAAGAACTTTAGCTGC
>JAKPSH010000310.1 GCA_029555385.1 Pseudomonadota bacterium | reverse complement strand
GCAGTGTGCGGTTTACATGCACCGAGATTCCCCAGCCGCGCAGGAAAAGCATATCAAAAAGCAGATAACCAAGCGCCGTAAGCCCGGCTGCCGCGCTGACCAGGAGTCCTAGTTCTGCCCAGGGGAAAGGCGCCCCCGCCTTCACAAATGAGATCACGATGTCCCCCGTCCACGTGGAAGGCAGCCACAGCGGCGAGGGTTCATTAAAGCCGTGCAAGAACTGCACTACTTCATCAAGCCGCCGCTGCTCATCGAATATAATGTTCCGGCGGCGATAGTGGAAAAATAAGACAGACCCGATAACCGACAAAGCACTCAAGACCAGAACATCCCGGATGCGATGCGGGGGAACCAGGTTGACAAACAGAACGATCACGATACCGGCCAGCGCGGCAGGAATCAGCAGATACGGCACAAGTACCGCAAGCGAAACGGGAATAAAGCTCCAGTGGGGTGACAACGCGGTATACATGCCGAGCAGCGCCGGCACGGTCAGCAAGACAAACATCCAGCTTGAGCTGACCAGTACTTCGAGTAAGCGCGCAGCGTAGATGCGCACAAGCGGCACCGGAGCCGTAAGCAAAAGGGGCATATCTTTTGCGGCAAAGAGAATACCGAGCGCCGCGATGCTGCTGGAGAACAAAAGCAGCATAAAGAATGCAAGCAGCGTCACATCAACAAGCCGCGCAACAAGCAGCACGTCATAGTTGGGATGCTGGCGCAGGCGCTCCAGGAAAGCGTCGGACGCCGCATAGATTGTAAAAATCATGATGCTCAGGATGAGCAGCGCGGCGATATCACGGCCCAAAGTATTTCTGGCCGCGTCCTGGCGCAGCCGGTTCTTAAAGGACAAGTAGTGATGCCGCAGCAGCGTTGCCGGCACAAAAGCCTCCTTCTCAGCCAGTTACCTGATCGGAGCCCGGCTTATCTTGCTGAAGCCGGAGCCGTTCGGTTCCGCCTCTTCAATTATTTGCAGAAATACTTTTTCCAGATCCGAGGCGTCGGACCGCGCCCGCGCATAGAGTTCATCCAAAGTGCCCATCGCAATAATTCTGCCGCGTTCAATAATTGCCAGCCGGTCCGCGATCTCCTCCGCTACGGAGAGCGAATGAGTGGACATAAAGATTGTCATTCCTTCGGCAACACTCTTGCGCAAAGTATCTTTGAGCAGCTTTGCTCCCGGCGGGTCCAGACCGACCATTGGTTCGTCAATGACCAATACCTTAGGACTATGCACTTGCGCCGCACACATCAAGAGCCGCTGTTTCATGCCGTGAGAATAACTGTCGATAAGGTCGTCCTGCCATTCTGCCATACCGTAGAGCACAAGCAGCTCCTCCATCCGCTGTTGTGCCGCTTTCGGTTTGACTTTATAGAGATCCGCCATAAATTGCAGAAATTCGCGTCCGGTAAGTTTGCCATAAAGATATGGGCGATCAGGAACAACGCCCATGAGGAACTTTGCCTCGATCGGATGCTGCTGGATATCATAGCCGCCGATCTCTGCCGTACCGGAGGTTGGCGAAAGAACACCGGTCATCATGCGGATCGTCGTTGTTTTACCCGCTCCATTAGTGCCGAGAAAAGCAAACAGCGTGCCTGGTTCAACTTCGATGTTGATCCGATCAACTGCGGTAAATGCACCAAAATTTTTTGTCAGGTTAATCAGCTTAATCATTGCGTCCTGGTCCTGTTCTATTAAGTATCGCCCCCACCGCTTTCTGCAGGGTTTCCATTTCAAAGACCGAATAATTCCCCAAATCGATCAATGACTCATTAGCAAACTGACGGCCATCAACCCGCGCGCGGCATTCTGCGAATCCGGCTGCGCCCGCCGGATCGAGATAGAAATCCAGGCGTGGCGCCGCGTCACGGCGCTGCTCGAACATCGACTGCCACGCCTGTGGAAAGCGCAGCGAGTAACGCCCACCGCCGCGATCTACGAGGTAGATTGCCTCAGGCGCGTCGAAACTGAATTCTCGGACGCTGTTCGCGGCACGCAGCGCAAGCACCCCTTTTTGCTCCCCCGGCGGCAGATTAAGCAGCAGTGATGACCCTTGAGTCTCAAGCGTGGCTTTAGCCGTAACGAGTCTCATCAGCTCATCAAAACCAAGCTCTAGCGAAAACGAAGCTTGGTGCTGCCGGCCGGAAAGCAGGTAGCGCAGAGCACCATTAAGCGAGAAATTTCCTTTGCCGCTCTCCTGTTCCGTCCGTCCGGGAGGCATGAAATGCGTTTCAATATACGCCATGCACTCCAGCGGGCGGGAATGCAGCCGTCCCAGCCAATAGGTGCGGCCTTGCGCAAAAAGCTGGTCCACGGGGGTGCGGTTTTGCGCCTCTTGTTCGCGAAGGACAAGCGTTCCATAGGCAAAGACTGCCAAGGCGGCAAGCACGATGAGTCCCGCACCAATGCGCGGCAGTACGCGGTTTGTGCGGATATGCGCAGGAACAGCGTAAGGCCGGTGTGGAGAACTCGCATTGTTTTGCGTGCTGCCAGATGTTTGTGAAGTTGTCATCACCGGTGCTTTATTTGTATTCTCCTGCTCGTTGCTCTACACCACGATGCCTGTTTTCTTGTTTCAGAGTTGCTCGTCGACAATCAGGCGAATCTGTGAAAAAAAAGAAGCTCCGGCACACGGCGCAACCGCCTTACGTCAGATTACAGAGTGCCGTTGCATCAGAAAAGCCTGCATAAGCTGCGGCTTTTCTGAGCCTTATTGGGTATTTATGTGTTTAATACATCCCCACCAGTTTAGATTACGCGCTGCTTGCAGCGTCTCGTTTTTTATTGCGGCGGCTGTTTTTTTCGTTACAGCCCGCTTGGCTGAGGCGTCACCACGGTTCGGCTTATGGGTTGAGGCCGAGGGCGTGAATCAGCCTTTTCGCAGCCGCGAGGAATTTGATTATTTTCTTAAGTTTAGCGCGGAGCCGCACTTCACCGATCTTTATTGTCAGGTATATCGCAGCGGCCGTTCCTGGTATCCCTCGGTGATGGCGGATGCTGCACCTTATCACCGTGCGCTTGGTGCAGGTTTTGATCCGCTAAAGGAGACGATAAAAACCGCCCATCAACGCGGACAACGGGTGCATGCCTGGGTCAATGCGTTGCGTGTTGTACACGATGGGTCGCTTCCACTTTTGCGTACAATTGGCAGCGAGGCTCTTCAAGTCGACCATTATGGAAATTCCATCTGGCGCTACAACGAGGAAGGAATCGCGCCCGACGAGCTGAACCGCGCTTACAGGCTTGAAACTGCCGGGGTCTGGCTTGATCCCAGCTCGAAACGTGTGCGCCAGTTTGTTGTCGAGGCCGTGCGCGACATTATCACTGCGTATCCCGATATTGATGGGATTCACCTGGATATGATCCGATATCCGGGCACGATAGTACACGATAGTTCCGCGGCGCCGGGAGTGCGTCCTGATTTCGGTTATTCCAAGAATTCGATCGAGCGTTTTTATGAATTTGCGGGGCGCCGTCCCCCGCCCATGTCTACACAGCTCAACCGGAGCCTGCGCAGCAACTTGGCGTGGAATGCCTGGCGCAGAGCGCAAGTTACTTTGCTCGTTTTTGAAATAAAAGAGATGCTCAACGAAATTGCGCCGGAAATTGAACTTTCTGCAGCAGTTGTTGCCGCGCATGAACGCGCATATGGCGAGTTTTATCAGGACTGGTCCGAGTGGCTCCGGGGAAAAGTGCTTGATGCAGCAGTGTTGATGAATTATTCGCGGGACAATTCGCTCGTCGTTCAGCGCACCCAGTATGCTCTGCGCAGCGGTTCCGGCAAACGCGTGCTTGTCGGGCTTGGCGCCTGGCTGATGAAGGGTGAAGCAGGCCTGCTTGCGGCGCAGGCAAAAGGCGCGCTGCAAGCGGGCACTGGCGGCGTGGTGCTGTTTTCGTACTCAAATTTAGCTTCGCCTGACGGCAAAGAGCTGGTGCAGGATTTTTTCCGCTCGGTGCTATCGCTGGGAAATTAGCCGGCGCAGCACTAGTTGTGTGATCAGAGCAAGGTCCTGTTCGTCGACTTGCGCTTCGTCGGCAGCATCCGCAATCGCTGAGATTAGCTCACCTAGCGTTGTATTGATTTTTCGCGTTGCGCAGTATGCCTGGCTGTCACCGCAGAAGACGATTTCCCCATTTGTCTTTTCCATAACTTGCCCTTTTACAAAACGAACTGGCTGCAACCTCTTAGGGAGAATACCGCACGAGCGCACAAGCTTTCCGCCCGGTTCCCAAGGTTTATGATGCTGATTGGAGCAAAGAAGTAATAAGAAACTAAAAGGATATTATTTCTAATCGGTTAAGCCTCAAACTCTTGCTCTTATCCGATAATTTCGCTAGAAGTTCCTGGCTATACACGCTCATGCCCGAGTGGCGGAATTGGCAGACGCGCCGGACTCAAAATCCGGTAGGGTTTACCCCCTGTGTGAGTTCGAGTCTCACCTTGGGCATTTCATTTCAGTGAGTTAGCGGGGTGCGGGGGTTAATTTCCTACCTCGTTTTCAAATCTTGGGACACTCCTGGGACACTGAAGGAAATCTCCGGGCAACTTTTGACCGCTAATCACAACCATTGACCACACCTTCGGCAGCCGTCGGGAAGACGGTTTGCGGAACTGTGACCGGCGCGCGGGGCGCTCGTGTCGTGCCCTATCGTGTCCGGGCGGCGCTAACGGCGCTGCGGGCGTTGTCCGAAAGAACGACGCGCAGCGCGCGGCAGCAAGCAGCAAAACAACCGTCTTGCCCCTTGTTGAATTGGGAAAAACACCGGTTCAAAGTGAACGCGAGGGCACGGCTATGGCGGTATTCGAGAAACGAACGGCGAGCGACGGAACGATCAGCTACCGGGCGAGAGTCAGGGTCAAGGGGCACCCGGCGCAGTCGAAGACCTTCGACCGGCTTACCGACGCCCGGGCGTGGGCGCGAAGAATCGAACTCGAAATCCAGGAGGGCCGCGCCTGCCCCGCAGCAGGCCGACATACTTTCGGGGAGCTCGTTGACCGCTACCTGTGCGAATTTCTGCCGAAGAAGAGCGAAGCCATGCAGGAAGTCCAGGCGTATCACCTGCGCTGGTGGAAGAAGCAAATGGGCTCCTACTTGCTCTCCGACATCACGCCGGCGCTCATTATCGAGCATCGCGCGAAGCTCGAACTCGGCAAAGTCCACGGCGGCACGACTCGGTGCCCTGCTACCTGCAACCGCTATATGGCCGCTCTTCGTCACATGTTCTCAATTGCTGTGCGTGATTGGGAATGGATGCAAGACAACCCGGCAAAGCGCGTAACCACGCTCCGAGAGCCGCGCGGCCGGGTGCGCTGCCTTAACGACGACGAGCGCGAGAGACTCTTGGAAGCCTCTAAGCAAAGCCGGTCGCCTTACCTTTATCCGGTCGTCATCCTGGCCCTCTCTACCGGCATGCGCTTTAACGAGATACTCACCCTCACCTGGAGCCAGATAAGTTTCGCCGACCGCGCCATCGCCCTGTTAAAGACCAAAAACGGAAAGCCCCGCCGCGTGCCGCTCGAAGGCGAGGCTCTAGAGATTCTCAAAGCCTACTCGCGTGTCCGCCGACTCGGCACAGACCTGCTTTTTCCCGGCCGGAAGGACCCTAAGCGCCCTGCTGACATCCACGACGCCTGGGACAATGCCGTAGCCCGTGCAGGCCTTGAGAACTTCCGTTTCCACGATCTGCGCCACACAGCAGCCTCCTATTACGCGATGAGCGGCGCCGCAGCCCGTGACCTATGCGATATCTTCGGTTGGCAGACGATGCAGATGGCAATGCGTTATGCACATCTCTTCGATTCTCACACAAGCGAGCTTGCCGCAAAGATGAATGAGAAGTTCTTGAGCAAGACGAACGAAGCGAAGCGACTACTGAACGACTCTCTGGCTTCGTAAACACCTTTTTGCAATCATTCGACTGCCTTACCAAACCGTGTAATCGGACCGACTCTGAGGAGACTCGGCACGACTCTCTGGGAGGGCAAGATAACTGGAGACTCTCTGCCGCCGTAACTTGTCGCCGTCGTAGATGAAAAGCAGATTCTCAAGCCCGATTTTTCATGTTTCCGGCGAGGCCCCCGAGACTCGGAACGAATCTGCGAGATGAGATGTAGATTTGGCCGTGCTGAATGACTGCCGTACCGCGCGGAACAGCATCACGGACACTTGATTAAGCTGCGCGATTCTTCCGCGACTCTCTCTCTGCAACGACATTACGGGCCTCGGGCGGATTTTCGGTGACAGTGACTCTATCCAGACTCGCACACCGATTCTCCCGCGCCTCTCAGACTCGCGGCGCTTACTTCAGCAGCTCCAGTTGCGACCATTTCGACGGATCCGTGTTCTCATTCAAGCGATCCACCCATTCAAAAAAGCGCGGCTCGTCGATAAGCACCGTCCTCCCTACCCGCCTGATGCAGTGTGAAAACCCGTTCGATTCGGCATGGAAGATAAGATAACGCAGCCCGCCAATCGGCGGCCAGGGGTGGTATCTGTTCCAATGAGTCACTGGGATAAGCCGTCTGCGTTGTTCGGCTGTGATCTTTTTCTGTTCGCTGCCCATAGCTTTCTTCCTTTCCTCGGCTGGCTTCTCGACTCTTAACAGCAGACAGCAAAAGGTGTACCGAAAGTGGCTCGATTCGGGATGCTGAGATAACGCTCAGTTACATCGGGTGCAAAGCGGCACGCTGGGCAAATCGCCCAGGCGGGGCAATGGCGAAACGCCCCATTTACCGACAAAAGTTGAACGCTCTAGGATATCTTAGTTGTACGAATCGTCTTGCTGATGCTCAAGTTTGGCCTGCGCCCGTGTCTTCGCCTGATGGAGCCTTTCCTGCAGCAGTTCGCGTGGTGGCAGTTCAGTAAGGTAGGTTGCCACCCGAATACCGCTATTTTCGAGCTGCAGCAGCTCCA
This sequence comes from Pseudomonadota bacterium, assembly GCA_029555385.1. Classification (GTDB taxonomy): domain Bacteria; phylum Bdellovibrionota_C; class UBA2361; order SZUA-149; family SZUA-149; genus JAKPSH01. The sequence continues at coordinate 3,540 of JAKPSH010000310.1, read as the reverse complement.
CGTGCTCTTCAGACTTGTCTGCACAGAGGATGAGACCTATCGGCGCCTCCTCGTTTGGCTGCTGTTCGTACTTTTCCAACCAGCGCAAGTAAAGCTCCATCTGTCCTTTGTCCTGCGCCTGGAACTTGCCGAGCTTTAGCTCAATCGCAACGAGCCGGCGAAGCCGGCGATGATAAAAGAGAAGGTCTAGGTAATAATCATCATTGTCGACTGTTATACGCTTTTGGCGGGCAACGAAGCTAAAGCCGCTGCCAAACTCGATAAGAAATGATTCCAGATCGCGAAGTATCGCGCTCTCAAGATCCCTTTCGCTGTAAGTGTCGGCGAGCCCGAGAAAATCGAGCAAATAGGGATCGCGAAACACAAGGTCCGGAGTAAGCTGGTCCTCCTGGCGGAGCAACTCAAGCTCTTGGGCGGCTACCAGCTCGGGCTTCTTAGCGAGCGCTGTCCTCTCAAACAGCATGCCGCCGATCTTGTCCCGCAGCCTTCGAACACTCCACTGTTCTACGCGGCACATTTCGGCGTAAAAGCCCCGTTTAAGTTCGGTATCTAGCGGGATTATCTCAATAAAATGGCTCCAGCCCAATTGTCTCGACAGTGTCGAGACAATCTCGGAGTTCGGGAATACTTCGGCAAACCGGATCATCCGTGCGAGATTCTGCTTTGAGAAACCGCGGCCAAATTCAGCCGTTAATTGTTTCGACACTGTCGAGACAATCTGCTCACCGTAGGCTGCTCGCTCACTGCCAAGGATGTCCTGCCCGATACGGCGGCCGACCTCCCAGTAAAGCATTACCTGCGCCGAATTTACGGAACGTGCGACGGTTGCATGGACCTGAGAGATCAGGTTCCGGAGATCGGAAAGAAGTGATGCCGAAGAAAGCTGTTCAGTCATTGGCTGTCCTCAAAAGAGGCTTTAGATCGTCAAGGTGCTTAAAGCGTTGTACAGCTCGCTGGCGCTTTGGTATCTCGTTTCCGGATTGCGCTCCATTGCTTTAAGCACGATTGCATCAAGCTCTAACGGACACTCTTTTCTCGTAACGCTCGGCGGTTGAGGATCCGTCCGTAACCGCAGGGTCATCGCCTCGATCACGCTGTTTCCCTTAAACGGAGCCTCGCCGGTGATCATTTCGTAGCCGATTACGCCTAACGCGTAGACATCAGCCCGATGATCGACTTGTCCTCGCTCTAGATATTCAGGCGAAACGAAATCAATAGTTCCGACGACCCCTCCGTATTGGGAAAGCTTCGGTCCGGCGCTGACTCGCGCAATGCCAAAATCTGTGATTTTTACATCTCCTGTTTCCGTAAGGAGTATATTTTCGGGCTTGAGATCACGATGAATTATTCCAGCTTCGTGAATAGCCTGTACTCCCGATGCCATCTGCTTCAAGAGGCTGACTGCTTCTTTTATCTCGATGTTCTCGTGTTTCCCCAACCTGTCGGCAAGGCTGCCGCCGGCGACGTACTCCATCGTAAAAGCAATTATATTTCCATCACGGAAATACTCATATGCCCGCACGACGTTCGGGTGGCTAACGCCGTAGGAAGCCACTATCTCGTTACGGAATCGGTCGGCTATAATACCATCGTCGGCCACTTCTTTGAACAGGATCTTCATTGCCACCAGCGCCCCGCGCAACTCATGATGCCGACAGAGATAGACTGTTCCCAAGCTCCCTGCGCCTAGGACCTTGATGATTTCGTACCTTCCGTGAAGCAACCGAGGCGAAGGCTTTTCGCTCTCGTTCATTAACAAGTCGGAACAGATGCCAAGCAATTCCCGCCGCAACATCTCGTACTGGCCAATTTCGCCGATTACGGCGCGCACGTCATCCAATACAGCCCGATCAAACGAGCCTTGGGAAAAAGCGGCTTGCGTCACGCAGACGAGCACCTGAGTCGAGGATGACAATTGCTTTAAACGACTCACAGCATTGACTGCGGATGCGCCTACGCCCGGCCCAATGATCGCAGCATCACAAACTTCTTCCCAGTTTTTCAGCCGGTCGGCGGTGCTGATCGATACTTCGATCGGGAAGGGCAGGCCGTAAAGGGTGTCTGAGACAACTTTGTGGGAAAACTCTTCGAGGACCGGGAGGGATTTCTCAATGATAAGCAAGCGCATGCTTTCTATTGTAGATATATCTAAATGTGCTGACTAGATGAAAATGAACATGCCGATAAGCGTTTCTTAACGGGTGCTTAGAAAAGGCAAGGATAGTCTGATTTCTCTCTCAACTGAAAAAGCGCTCACAAGGTGGAGCTGTTATCGCACAGCGCTTTCGCTCTAGGAGGATCTCCCCAGAGTGAAAACGAGCACAGTGTTTGGAGTTCCTCCCCATGGGACATTCCTGGGACACTCTTAGAAATGAATTTGCAAAATTCCGCAAAACGCGGCAGCATCTTCATCAGCTACACCACCGGTAAGTAGCGAAAACGACTACTGCAGGGAACTGTGGCCTGTTGTGCGCTGCGGCGCAAAAGTTGATTGGTGCGACTCAAAATCCGGTAGGGTTTACCCCCTGTGTGAAGAACGAGTCTCACCTTGGGCATTCGCCTTCGCTCCTGGCGGAGGCGGACCGGGGAGGAAGGGAAAATTCCGCACAGACTGAGGAAGGAACTAAGATTCGAGGACCGGACGATATACGGCCCCTGGTCCAGCATTTTGCCAACCGGGCTAAAAGATTCTCAGCTCACCCTTCGGACCATTCATTTCAAGCTGCAGCTGCTTTATAACATCGAAGCCAAGAAGCCCATCGATGTCATCTTTTCCGAAGTTATAGAAGTCAAAAGCGCCTACCTTTAGTCCCGCGAAGTTCAGCCCAAATACGAGCACTTTCGCCACCGGGACAACGTAACCGGACTGACTATCCCCAACCGGTCCAGAAATACTCGCAATTGATTCGGCATCAGCAATGGAGTAGCCAATGTCTTCTATGATTCCGGTATGGACCTGGGTGACAGCGCAGCCGGTGTCGAATACCAGCCGGATCTTTTTAACCTTCCTCGGGCCGCAAATTTTGGCAGCGACAATGGGAATGTCGTCCTGAGGATCGAATCTGAAAGTACGCACGCGGCTATCTGGCTACGAGAGAGATTCGATGCATGTTGCAACTCAGTATTGTGTTGGCTTCGTGGCGTTTAGGTTCGCCGACGTAAACCCGTGCCGCATCGTAGGCGCTGCTTTCCTTGCTCAACTGATCGAATTGTTTTCGGGTCGGTGCGTGAACGCTTACCACCCCGGCAGACGGATAAGGCTCTGAGTCATCCCAGTCGTAATCTACCAGCTGAACCCACTCACCGTCGTACTTCTGTTTAATTTCGTTCCAAGTCAGCTTTTCCGGCATAGAATTAACTCCGCTTAGAGGGAAGATTATATCATTTTCCTTAACCGAACAAAACCAAGAGCAACTAGCCCCATACGTTAACATTATCGCCGGATTCGCGACGCAGTTGTCCAATTCTTCCTAACAGCACACAGTCAAGCCTCTTACACTCACCTGGAACCTGTTTCCGGAACCTGTTCCCCGGGGGGGG
>JAKPSH010000055.1 GCA_029555385.1 Pseudomonadota bacterium | reverse complement strand
AGGCTTGAAATGAACGGCTATGTCCATTTCGGCGTCAATTCCGATGCCCGGATCCGTGATCAACTCTTGTTCAAGTGGCCGCACTATTTCCGCGTGCTTAAACGCGTAATCGTGCGGCGCTGCCTGGACATCGTTGAACTGTCCGGCTGGCCGGTTACCGTGGAAAGCATTCGACAATCAATTGTCCGGCTTCAAAACCACGAACGTCTCCTGGTTTCGGGAACCGCCGCGTAACGCTCATGCGCCAGCGTCATTTTTTCCCAACCCCCGGGCTGCCGTCAGGCAGCACCGGGGGTGGAACAGATTTTTTTCCTCTTCCAGGTGCTTCACTTGCTTCGTCTGCCTAAATCGGGTAAGCAACATTTATCAACTGGTGCTTTGTTGGACGAAAAACAAGTCACGCTCTTCATCCCGTGTTTGGTCGATCAGCTCTATCCGGAGATCGGCGTTGCTCTGTGCAATGTCCTGTCGGCAATCGGCTGGAGCGTAAATTATACACCTGAACATACCTGCTGCGGGCAGCCGGCTTTCAACGCTGGTCATCGCCCCGAGGCAAAGCAGGCAGCGGCGGCATTTGTTGCGGCTTTCCCTGGCTCCGGGGAGATAGTCACTGTTTCCGGTTCCTGTACGGCGATGGTTCGCGTCTATTACGAAGAGCTGTTCCAGGAGGACGCCCGGCTGCCGGAAGTCAGCAGGTTTGTTGGCCGCTTGGCGGAGTTCTCGGAATTTATCCATCGCCATGATCTGTATCACAAGATTCAAGGCGTCCAGCGAGGCAGAGTCGGGTTTCACAACTCGTGCCACTCCTTTCGTGAACTGCATATCGAGCGTGAACCGCTGCGGATACTGCGCTGCCTAGACGGTTTTGAGTTGATTGAATCAGCCAATAAACAGATATGCTGCGGATTTGGCGGTGTGTTTTATCTGAAGTATTCGACGATTAGTTCGGCAATGGGCGGAAGCAGACTCCAATATTTTCTTGACGCCGGCGCGGATACGGTGGTGGCCAACGATCCGGGATGCATCATGCAAATGCGCCAAGAAGCTGCATCGCGCAAGTTGAACATAAGAATTTATCATTTGGTGGAGTTCCTCGCGCAAGCCATGGGTTTGGGGTGCGAGTTGAATTTGTCGAAAAGGAGCGCCGGATAGGCAAATGGCATTGGCCGGTGAATATCGCAGTTTTTTGCATCGTTCATGCGTCAAAGCTGCCGACGCCAGCCATCATCTAAAAATTCTTAAAGCGATCGCCAGCTACGATACCGCCGTGGAGGCGATGAAAAAAAGCCAGTTTGAGTCTTGGGAGCGCGCCAGGCAGGTTGCGGCATCCGTTAAGCGCGATGCTGTCTCCCGCCTGCCGGAACTGCTGGAACAGTTTGAAGCTAAAGCGGTTGAAAACGGTGTCGAGGTAGTCTGGGCCGCGGACGCAGCCGAGGCTCGTGCAGCGGTGCTGGATATTGCGCGTGCAAATGGCGTGCGCCAGGCCGTCAAGTCCAAGTCGATGACGACCGAGGAGATAGAGCTGAATGAAGCACTGGAAAGCATCGGCGTAAAAATCTGGGAAACGGATCTTGGCGAGCTTATTGTGCAGCTTGCGCATGAACGGCCGTACCATATCGTTACGCCGGCGATGCATAAATCACGGGCGGAAATTGGCGAGCTGTTTCATCGCACGCTAGGTACGCCGCTTACGGATAATGCTGAAGAGCTAACCCAAGCCGCGCGCGTGCATCTTCGCGAGGCATTCTGCAGCGCGGAGCTGGGAATAACGGGGGCTAATTTCTTGATCGCCTCGTTAGGTGCGGTCGTGCTCACGGAGAACGAGGGGAATGCGCGTCTTACTACTGCTTGCCCGCGGATTCATGTCGCCGTTGCCGGAATTGAGAAGATACTGCCGCGCCTGGAGGACCTGGAACTGTTCCTGCCGCTTCTTGCGACAAGCGGAACCGGACAACAACTGACCTGTTACAACACCATTATCCGGGGCCCGAAACGAAGCGGCGAACCGGACGGTCCTGAAAAAATGTATGTGATTCTCCTCGACAATGGGCGGAGTTCAATTTACGCCGAGGAAAAACTGCGTGTCAGTCTGACTTGCATCCGCTGCGGCGCGTGCCTCAATGCATGTCCAGTCTACCGGCTGATTGGTGGTCATGCGTATAATACCGCTTATCCCGGTCCGATTGGTTCGGTAATTACGCCTCATCTGCGGGGGTTTCCCGGCTGGCAGCACATGTCGTCGGCGTCCAGCCTTTGTGGGGCTTGCAGTGAGGTTTGTCCGGTAAAAATCGATTTGCATCGGCTGCTGCTTGAGAATCGCTGGCATGCGCATCGTCAGCGGACGTCTTCAATTATCTGGCGCCTTGGTTTTTGGGCTTGGGCCGCTGTATATCCGCACCGGAAGTGCTTGCAGATGCTCCAGCCGTTTTTCCGTTTAGGCTCGCGGCTTGCGGGTCTAGCAGCTCCGCGGGATCTGCGGGGTAGAATTCCGCAGGTGGCTGGGCGATCTTTTAGCGAACTTTGGCAGGATTATGAACGCAAGAGAACAAATTCTTAAAAGGCTTCGCCGTTGCAGACAGGCCGTGCCGGATATGCCGTGCCCATCAAAGGAGTTCGGGCCGCTGTTTTTTCATCCCGAGGATAATGCGGAAAGCCGCTTGGATTGGTTCCGGGAAAAATTTATTGCCCTGCGAGGCGAGCTTTATGAAGAGCAAGGAGAGCGGCAGGCTGCGCAGAGAATTCTCGAGCTGATCAGCGGTCTGCCCGGATTTGTACAAGTTCAGAAGCATCCGCTGCTTGAGAGGCTGCAAAGCGAGCTTCCGGCTTTGCGGGAGAGGCTTGCCGGCAGCCGTGCGCTGGATTGCGCGTCACCTGAATATGCCCAATGTGCGTGCGGGATATCAGGCGCGGACAGTCTCCTTGCGCAGAGCGGCAGCATTGTGCTGCGCAGTTCTGCCGCGGGCGGGCGCCGGCTGAGTGTCCTGCCGCCATTTCATATTGTTGTTGCCGCGTCTAGCCAGTTGAACGGCTTTGTTGCGCCATGGTTCGCCGGGCTGCAGCAGGACAATTCCTGGAGCTTGGCGAGTATTATTTCCGGGCCGTCGCGGACAGCAGACATTGAAAAAATTCTCGTTTTCGGGGCACACGGACCAAAGCGTCTTGCGCTTGTCTTGGTGACCGGTTCGTAAGTGCTGCGGTGCATCGCCGTTCATTTTTCGTCCAGTTGATGAAAGATAGGGAGCTGACTACGCAAAGAATATTTTGGCTTTGGCTGCCGCTTGCGGCGACGTGGCTACTGATGGCCGTGGAGAATCCGCTGATCCAGGCGTTTATATCCCGCATGCCCGATGTGCGAGAGAATCTTACGGCCTTCGGCGCGGCGCTGCCGATAGTTCTGCTGATTGAAGCGCCGATTCTGTCGATCATCAGTGCATCGAACACCTTGGTGCGCGACCGCGATTCGTACTTCGGCATGCGCAGATTTGTCTTTATCGCATCCGGTGTCCTTTGCCTGGTGATGCTTCTTTTGGTGCTGCCCGGTCCTTACGCCTACATCAGCCGGGAAATGCTGCGTTTGAATGCGCAGACTGCCGATCTATGCTGGGTCGTGGTGCTTTGCTTCGTGCCGGCGCCGTTTACCGTTGCTTACCGTCGTATGATTCAGGGTATTTTGATTCATGGCGGTTTGACCAGGAAAGTGGGGATGGCAACCCTGGTGCGTCTGGCCGCGGTTGGCATTGTTCTCGGTGCCGCAGCCGCTGGGCGTATTGCTGGAGCTATCGCCGGTGCAATGGCGCTGTCTGTGGCCTTTGCCGCAGAAGCGCTTGCAGTCCGCTTCATGGCCCGCAGGTTGATGCGCGAGCTGCTCGCCCGGGAAGTTGCGGCAGATGCGGCAAAGATGACGCTGCAAAGAGTGTGGGCATTTTATTTTCCACTTGCTCTTACGGCAGTGATGTTTCATTCCATGCCCGCGATGCTTGCATATTTCATGGCCCGTGCTCCTTTGGCGCACGAATCGATCGCCATCCTGCCGATTATCCAGAACTTCAGCTTCCTTTTCGGTTGTTTTGTTTTTGCGATGCAGGAGGTTATTATCAGCCGTGGTGACGGCGGCACAGGAGAGCACGCAGCTTTGCGGCGTTTTATGCTCTATCTTTGTGGTGCTGTAATTCTGGCGCAGGTGGTGGTTCTTTTCACCCCCCTGGTGCGGATTATCTTCTTTCGCTTCTACCAGCTGCCCATTGAATTTTCCGAAATCATGATCGTGCCTGTGCGGCTGAGCGTCGTTATTCTTGTGCTCTTCTCCTGGAATGTGTGGCAGCGCGCAATTTTAATTCGTGCCCAAAAGACGCGCCCGATTACCTGGGCGAGTCTGCTTGACCTCGGCACTGTTTGTGCGGTGATGGCGGCAATGATGAAGATGACCGCGTGGTCCGGCGTGATGTGCGCGGTTGTGGCGATTATTTGCGGCAGAACTGCCGGGATCAGCAGCCTTTATCGCACGTACTCCCGTCTGCAGCTCTCACGGCTTGGTCCCGTTGATGCGGTTTTAATTCCCTCAGTGGATTATGAGCCGGTGGCGGAGTAACTGTCGGCACGCTGTCCGGTGCATTCGAGTGCAGTAAGTCCTCGCATATGGCCGGTTTGCGCAAGGCTCTGGTTTCGCAATCTTTCAGCATGTCGAATAACTTTCCCGCTTCGATGTCTTGAGGTTTTTCACCTGCCGGCCAACTGAAACTCAGCATCTGCCAGCCAAGATGTGAATGACAGAATGAAATTGTGAGTTGTTCATAGCCTTCCCCGGCATATGAAGCGCCTTCCTGCCATGCGGCTTGATGAGCATATATCAACTGCGCCGCAGAGTCCCATATTTCCGCAACCCATTCTTCCGGAAGCAGCTTTTCTGAGAAGTCCATGTAGTCGAAGTAGTTCTCGTCCGTTTCGTCGATACTGCCCCGCAATTCTCCTTGACGGTTTACATCACGCCAAATATGCGTGCCGCCGGCAAGCTCGGCCTGCCACTCGATGCGTGCCACGAGGACGGCAGGGGCAGGCGCGCAGCACGGCAAACAAACCAGAAGCATCAGGCTCAAAAGAAAATTTGGCTTCATATGATCAGTGCGTGTGTGTCATCCTCTACTGCGATATTTCACAGCCCACCGGCTTTGAGATATTGCGGCTGGATTGTCTATTGCTTTTGATGCAGCAGCAGCAGGAGAAAGGTGCATAAAACCAGTCCTGACGTATGTGCTTGGAATTCCCGTCAGTTGGCGGGATGAAAATATATGTCAGCACCGTGTGGGGCCGTAATTCAAGTTGAGTAAACTGTGCCGCAGGCGCTCGCTCAGGTTATCGAAAGGATCCAAGGCGAACGTCTCTGCGCCAAGCTGCCGCTCCATGCTGGCCAGGACATCACCATAGAGGCTGGCCACGGCGGAGTTTCCACGTCTCGTCGCACCGTTGATCAGGATACGGCACTTAGCGGCGATCTCCTCATACACGGCCCGGCGCTGGCAGTTGGTGAGTCCGGCAGCATGACTAATCTTAAGCAGGGCATAAATCCGGAAGCGATCCATCGCCGGTACGCTGCGGCTTAGCTGGTCGTGATGACCGCCGTACTTGACAACCAGCGGTTCGCGAATCAGGCCCACGGCGTGGTGCATGGTAATCCGCAGCCAGAGGTCGTAGTCCTCGCAAACGCGCATATCTTCGTCAAAACCGCCCGATTCATCAAACAGGCGCTTGGTCAGCATCACTGATGACGGACTGATACAGCAGAGTTTGAGAGATTGAAAGAAGGCCTCGCCCTCCGGCTTTTGGTGAATCAGCTTTTGATTGACGAACTTTCCGCGGCGAATCCAGCTCTCCTCCGTTTGGCATATTTGTATGGCGGGATTGGCCTTGGCAAACAGGACTTGGGCATCGAGCTTGCGCTTTTCCCAGGCATCGTCAGAATCGAGAAAAGCGAGCCAACGCCCACGGGCTGTTTCTGCACCAGCGTTGCGCGCAGCGGCAACTCCGTTGTTGGACTGTTCAATAAAAAAACCGTTAGATCTTTCAACGAAGTCTCGCAGCTGGCTCAAATCTTCTGTTGAACCATCGTTAACGACAATCAGTTCGAAATCGCGAAACGACTGACTTAGAACCGACCGTACCGCACGAAGACCCATTTCTGTGCGGTTAAAAATGGGGATAATGACTGAGACATACGGGTTCATGGTTTCCTCAGCGGCTCCGGTTGGTCAGCGGGATAGTCCAGCCGTAGTTTCTCACAAGCAAGGCTCTTGAGAAATTACAGCTTGCCTGACGCGCGGAAAAGCTGCGCGCCCAAAGCTTGCAGGAGGCCATCGATCCCAAGCTTGCCGCCCCGAAGAGTGCTGGTGCAGTAAAGCGCATCTTGACCAAGACTCAGTTCGCGGCGCACGGAATCTGCCCGCTTTTTCAGTTCGTTTCGCGATATTTTGTCTGATTTGGTCAGCGCAACAAACAGTTTCCAGCGGTAATTCTGTTCGAGAAACCAGAGTTCTTCCTTTTCTGGAGCGCGTCGGCAATCCATCAAGAGCACAGCAGCCTTCAAGTTATCGCGTTGCTGAAGGTAAGGCTGAATAAGGTCAGACCACGCGCGTGATTCCGTTTTGGCCACCTTGGCGTAACCGTAGCCTGGGAGATCAACGAACATGGTCTCATAACGCGCTTGGCGGCCATCGTGGGCCAGCCGGATCTGGAAGAAATTAAGCGCCTGGGTGCGGCCCGGTGTGCGGCCCGTGCGGGCAAGGGAGCGGTATGCGCACAGAGCGTTGAGCAGCGATGATTTCCCTGAGTTCGAGCGACCGATAAAGGCCACCTCCGGCGCCGCAGGCTGAGGGATATGCGCGGCTGTCTTGGCTGAACAGACAAACGTGGCTTCAATTACACGATACATATCAGTGCCGGGCTAATCCAAGAGACGAGGGGCGTTAATACCCATTTTTTTCTTAATTTCAGTAATCTTTGCCTCAATATGGTCGGCGATCCACGTGTTGTCCCACCACTCTTCCGGACGTACCGGGACGCCGTGCAGACGGATCTCAAACGCGACACAATCGCGCCAGGCGAAACCAGTGGAGCCGGCGGCGCCAATTATGTCGCCCGCTGCGATGCGGCTTCCTTCTAGGTGGGTAATCGAGTTCAGATGGCCATAAAGAGAAGTTAGGCCGAATCCATGATCTAAAATAACAGTTTTGCCGTAACTCCCCAGGTCATCAGCAAAGATAACAATGCCGCTGTTTGCAGCGCGAACCGGCACGTTTGCGGTGCTGGCAAAAGTCATTCCTTGCTGCGTGAAAGAATCGACAACATCCCCTTGGTAGAAGAGCGACAAATTCTGACCAAATGCCCCCGGCAATGGCCTGCCGGGAGGGCGCAAGAAGCTCCCCTGCCAAAATCTTTCAGCCTTTGGCCGCCCGAATATTTGCTTGAGATTATCAGCCAGAATATCCCGGCTGCCGGGAAGAGCGGATCTCAGCCGTTCCAGGCGTTCGGCGTCGTTTGCGGCAGCGCTGATCTCCGGAGAGGGGAGCTTCGAGCCAACAGCTCTTAGCAACGTAAAAGTACGGAACACTTCATCTGCTTTATTCGTCGGATACTCGGGCGGCAGCTCGAACTGCAATGGCGCGAGCCCCCAGTTTTTAATGCGGTAGAAAAAAGAAGCGGTTGCCGTATTGCCCACCAAGTCCCGGGCAAAGGCAGCGATACTGTCCTGGTCCTCGTTAAAATCAAGGGGAATGGCGAAAAAGGCAAAATAGAGATCCGGCATCGAGGTAAAATCCCGATCGAGTTTTGCTGCCGGAAAACCGGGAAAAAGTTGGGATCCGGCCATGACCCCGCTGAAGATATTCTTTTCCCCGAAAACCCGGTAGAAGACCAGTTCTACTCCGCCCCGTACGGCGTTGTGTTGTGTGCTGATGACTTCGAGGCGCGGCTTTTCGTAATCGACGCGCAGGGTAAAGGTGGCTTTTGCCGCATTGCTCCAAAAGCTGCGATCGAAAGCCAGGATTAGCAAACGAAGATCTCCTTCGTGAAATCCGCTTTCTTTTCCGTTCAGCGTGAGTTCAATAATATCCTCCTCTTGCCGCTCCCGGTACTTCTTGCGCAGCAAATCGCGCAAATCGCGTCCTTGTTCGGCGCGAATGATAACTTCATCAAGGCCGGATTGCTTGTCGGCGAGTTGGATCTTAATTTTTAGCGGCTCGGTGCTCATGCCAGCCGGGGGCTTGATTACGTCAATTACCGGCGGCTGGTTTTCACCAAAAAAGTGATAGAATTTAAGCCAGCCGTGAAGCGCATAAGGCATCAGGGCCAGCAAACCGATAATCAAACACCACTTGAGAACCTTACCGAAAACGGATCGCTTTTGCAGCACAGGTTTCCCCTTGCCAAACGGTCCGAATTCGTGAATCTCGCTCATCTTTCTCTTTCCTGTATCACTCTTCCTGCTGACCGATTCTACCTCGAACCTCGTAAAGACGAAACGCATGAATCAGCGCGAAAAACTACGTGCTCTTCGTAATGTCATCATCCTGGTCGTCATCTGCCACCAAAACTTCTCCGTCGGCTCCGATATTAAGTTTGTCGGACAGATACTGTTTAAGCCTTTCTTTGAGCCGGCTTTCAATCTGCCGGATTCTTTCGCGCGTAATGCTGAATTGATCGGCAATCACCTGAAGCGTCACTGGGTCCTCGGTAAAAAGCCGCTGTTCGATAATCGCCCGTTCTTTTTCATCGGTGTCCTTTTTGAATTCCGCTACGGCCTCGCGCAGCTTTGCCGCGAAATCTTCACGTGCCAAGGTATCCTCCGCGCTCTCTTGCGCATCCGGGAGGACGCTGTGCAGATCAAATTGCTCCTCGCTGCCCCGCACCGGCGCATCGACGCTCAAATCCGGCAGTGCAAGCCGCTGTTCCATCTCCAGCACTTCCTGAATTTTCACATTCAGCCTTTCGGCGAGGAGTTTGGCTTCAGGAACGAATCCTTCGCGCTCTAATCGTTCTTTCTCCTTAACAAGATTGAAGAACAGCTTCCGTTGGGCTTGGGTGGTGCCGATTTTAACCAAACGGATATTGTTGATTAAGTAGCGGAGGATGTAGGCCCGAATCCAATACATCGCGTATGAGGGGAAGCGTATGCCGCGGAAGGGATCGAACTTTTTCACGGCTTCCAGCAAGCCGATATTGCCTTCCTGGACGAGATCCATGACATTTTGCACGTTGCGCTGATATTCGCGAACGATGATTACGACAAGACGCAAATTCGCCAGTACTAATTTATACCCAGCCATGGTGTCTCCAGCTTTCAGAAAACGCAAGGCAAGCTCATGCTCTTCCTCGCGGGAGAGCGCGGGGATATGGCGAATTTCGGCAAGATAACGCTGGAGCGGATCGTAGCGGACTACTTCTGTCGAAGGGCTTGGTTCAGCTTCTTGCGCATCCTCGATAAGCACCGCGGGGAGCGGCTCGAAGGCCGTGTGAGAATCCGGCTCGAGATCGAACACCTCGCTGCTATCGTCCTGCTCAGCCGGCGCCTCGGCGGCAGTGACCGTATTGTCCAGCTCTGGCAGGAGATCGGAGGTATTCTTTGTCGGCGCGGCCATCGTTAGCAGTGTCCTCCGAGGTGGCGCAGCAAATCAATTTGGCCGAGCAGTGAGCATACGGCAGCATCCACGCGCAAGACGCGCGGGCCGCAATGAAACGGGGCGAACCCGTGGTCGCGAAAGGCAGCGACTTCGTGATCTTGCCACCCGCCCTCTGGTCCTACGGCAAGGAGCGCGTTTTCGCCGTTCCGAAAGCCCCGGCTGCGCGCGAGCGCCCATAAAGACTGTTCGGCAGATGGCTCGGCGAGCAAAGCACAGCTTGTCTGCTCCGTTGCGCGCGGCAGCTCTTCTTCAAGAAAACCGCGAAACCTTTGATGCAGAGATACCTGCGGCAGGATCGTCGATACACCTTGTTCCAGTCCTTCGCGCAAATAAGAAAACATTTTCTGCGGTTGAAGCAAGGGTGATGAGAAATAGCTTTTTTCGACTCTCGCCGAGCGAATAAGAAAAAGATGCCGCACGCCCATCATTGCAGAAGTGTGCAAGACACGTTTGAGAATCTGCGGACGCGGGAGCGCAAGAATTACGTCAAAGCTGGGTGCTTGCGAGGTTTGGTTGAGCGGGCCGAAGGTGATGCTAACCCGTTCGGCAGAGACCTCGGCCACAGTCCCGCAGCCGATTCCACCGCCGATTTCTCCGATGCGCAGGCTGTCGCCGGTGCGGACGCGGAGCACCTCCCGCAGATGCTGTGCGCGTTCGCCGTGGACGGCGATGCAGTTGGGTGTGATGAGGTCCTTTTTCTCAAAGACGAGGAGATTCATCGTTCGCTGCGGGGAAAATTAAATAAAAAGATTTCGCACTCGACAAGACGTCATAATTGCGGCATAACGTAGCAGAATCAAGAGAAAATAGCTAGTTTCCACCTTAACGCTGAGGGGAATCATGGAATCGTCGCCGAACATTAGTGCTCTGGACCCGATTGTCGCATTGGCGAAAAGGCGCGGATTTGTTTTCCCTTCAAGCGAAATCTACGGCGGACTTGGTTCGTGTTATGATTACGGGCCTCTCGGCGTGGAGCTGAAACGTAACGTCAAGGATGCCTGGTGGCGTTCGATGGTCCACCGCCGGGAAGATGTGGTCGGTATTGACTGCAGCATTATCATGCATCCCCGGGTGTGGGAGGCTTCTGGTCATGTGTCCAACTTCAACGATCCGCTCGTTGAGTGCGCGCATTGCGGTCTGCGCATGCGTCAGGATCAGATTGATGCCGGGATAGAAAAGTGTGCGAAGAGCGAAAACAAACAGCATGCTTTCGGCGAGCCGCGCAGTTTTAATTTGATGTTCAAGACCCACCTTGGTCCCGTGGAAGATGAAGCCAGTACGGTATATCTGAGACCGGAGACGGCACAGGGGATCTTTGTCAACTTTTTGAATGTTGTGGACTCGACGCGCGTCAAGCTTCCTTTCGGCATCGCGCAGCAAGGAAAATCGTTCCGGAACGAGATTACCACCCGCCGGTTCACTTTTCGCACTTGCGAGTTTGAGCAAATGGAGATGGAGTTTTTCTGCCGGCCGCAAGAGTCTGCCGCCTGGTACGAGTATTGGCGCAAAGAGCGTTTGCAGTGGTTTATCGATCTTGGCGTCTCGCCGGAGCGGCTCCGCTTGCGTGATCACCGACCCGACGAATTGGCGCATTATTCCTCAGCTTGCGCGGACGTAGAATACTTGTTTCCTTTCGGCTGGTCGGAGCTGGAAGGCATCGCCTGCCGCGGCAGCTTTGACCTGACGCAGCATGCGCAGCACAGCGGCAAGACAATAATCTGGCGGGACCAGGCCAATAACGAGACGCTGGTGCCGCATGTGGTGGAGCCGGCGCTTGGCACCGATCGTGCAATTCTTGTTTTCTTGATTGACGCGTATACCGAGGACGAAGTGGAGGGCAATCCGCGCACGGTGCTCAAGCTTCATCCGCGCCTTGCGCCTTATAAAGTTGCGGTCTTTCCGCTGCTGCGCAAAGACGGACATCCGGAGAAGGCCCAGGAAGTCTACCGCATGATCAACGAGTCTTACCATGCTTTCTATGATGACAGCGGCAACATCGGCCGCCGCTACCGCAGGCAAGATGAGGCAGGTACACCTGTATGCGTAACGGTCGATCACCAGACGCTCCAGGATGATACGGTCACCGTGCGCAATCGTGATACGCTGGAGCAGCACCGGGTAAAAATCTCAGCACTCCGCGCCGAGCTTGCCGCGTTATTCGGGTTTTAGGCTCAAAATAAGCTAATCAATGTTCCCTTCGCTGTCGCCCGGCGAGTGGCCCTGAACATTGGCAGCGAACAAAGGCGGGCGACGCGCTGCGGTGGACGAAGGGTTGTGCCTGGGGGCTCCAAGTAGCTTGGAATTACCGAGTTCTGAAGCTAATCATGTCGAGATTTATTGTAACATTCGGGGGCTGACGTTTTTTACCGTAAGCACTTGAACAGCGGTAATACGCATGCTTAACTGATTTGCATTCTGTTATGCCTTGGTGTTGTCCCGCCGCGGTTTTCCCAGTTGTTCACCCGTGTTAGATGTGAGGTCTTGTATGTTTAGAGCGTCACTTCTGCGTAGAGCTTTTCCGTTTCGTTTGACCTGCCTGTTCTCATTGTTGGTAATTTATGCGCCAAATGCGCTTGCCCAAGCGCCGGACGCGCTTTTTGTGGTGCGGACGCTGAAGAACGGTTCCGGCCAAAGCGTTGAAGATCCGGCAACTTCGTGGAACTACAACTCAAACGGAGCATGCGACAGCGCGGTGGTGACCTACAATCACTCCGGCTCAGGTTCCGGGACTTCGTTAAATGCCCAGCTCGGCAATACAGTCATTGGTGCAACTGATTTCTGCAACCCGTCGGTGAGCTACGAAGTTGACGTATATGTACGAGGCACGGCTACCTCGACAGTTACGATTCAATCCAGCGGCAATGTCTCTGTTGAAACAAGCGGCACTCCAGCCGTTCAAGCACATTTCAACCCGCCGTGGGCGTCAACAACAAGCGCAATGGTATCGCCCGGACCAGGAAGCGCAAGCAATTCCGGCGGTGCGTCGCCCTCGCGCTTCACAAATATCTGGTGTTCAGGCAGCAATTCTCCTTATTGCCGCACCTTTTCTCAGTATCCGGGAGTAACCTACTGCATACCGCCGGATGCGCAAGATTTGCTTGTTGACGCAAGTACCCGCGACGACGGTCCGACGACGAGCACAGTGAACCTTTCATCACAGGGAAGTGTCACAATTACTGTTTCGCGTGGCGCCTCCGCTCCTCACGCAGAAGTAAGCGGTCCGGGAGAAGCCCGCGCGGGGTCAGACAGTGACCTTTTATAACGAGTCGTACGACGCAGATAACCAGGAAGGCACGGCGCTGTCTGGGATTTGTGCCTCAGCCTGGGAAGTGATCGCGCCGAACGGAACGACCCTGCAAACAGGAACAAGCAACACTTCGATTCAGTTCACCCCCGCATACGCCGGTAAGTATACGGTCAACCTCACGGTAACAGACAACGAAGGAGACACAGCAAACACCAGTGCAACTGTTGTTGTGGACCAGCGCACAGCAGAGCCCGGCGGCAAAGACTCGGGGCAGAATCCTGCATTTCCGTACCACTGCGAAGCACCGGCTGGCGGCGGTGCCGGACCGGCGGGAGGCTCCTCCCCCGGCGGAGTGCCGGAGGCA
>JAKPSH010000054.1 GCA_029555385.1 Pseudomonadota bacterium | reverse complement strand
TTTAATTGCGGCTGAAACCGGATCTTGGAGCGGCTGTTCTTCTGCTATTGCCGGACAGCGTCCGGATTCGCCGCCCAGGGGTGATGTCCAGGGAAGCTCTGGGAGCATGTCAAAAGCCTCACCTTCAATTCCTGGCAGCGGTTGTTCGGGTAATTGTTGGTAATCGACCGCATGCGCGGCTGGTTGGCCCTGAGAATGGGGCTTGCCGCAAACCGAGTCCGCTTCCAGAGGAAGCACCGTAAGCGGAGCTTCACTGCATAGTGCGCGAAGTTCCACGCCGTAAGCACGGCTGAGCAGTAAGGCGGCACGGTAACACTCCTCGTCCGCAGGTGAAAGACGGCTTAGCCAATGCATAAAACCAGCCGCCAGCTCCGCGGAAGGCGCAGACGGTTGAGCGGAAGGCATAACGGACGCAGGTTCACGAGCGGCCGGCTCCAGCTTGCGCATTGAAGACATTATACCTTGCAGCAGCCGGGTTTCTTCTGCGTTCAGCTGCCGGAAGTCCGCCGTGGGTGTGTCGGGTCCGGCATCTGCAGGATCAAGCGCAGAGCGTGCAGTCAAATGCGGCACGTTAGTCGCGAGTTCAACTGCGGCCGCCTGTATCGTGCTCTTTGTTGTTGCCGTGGAATTAAGCGGGAGTTCGTCCGGTGACTTGTTGCTTTCCTCTATGTCAAACTCAAAGCTGATTTCGACATCGTCAACAATCAAGCCGCTGTCTTTCGGGGCAGGTTCTTTTACCGGCTCTTTGACAGGGGCGATGTCTAAGATCAGACCGCCGATCATTTCGTCCAGCTTTTGGTCCAGAAAATCATCATCTTCGCCGAACTCAAGGACTTCCGGTGATACCTTGGGCAACGTCTGCTTAAGGTCCTGAAGGCTCGCTGCTCCCGTTCCGGCGGACGAAGAGAGGGAAAGTTCGGGAAGGTCGTTGTCAAAGCCCGGCAGCGGTTCATCTTCAGGCGTCTCAGCAGGTTCTGCGTCTTCGAGGAATAGTTCGTCAAAAGACGGGTCGTCCTCCCGCTCCGGCGGGGCTTCTTCAATCGCTTTGAGCAGGTCGTCCAGTTCATCGTTTTCGGTCTTTGGTAAAGCTTCGCTCACTGCCGCCGGTGCAGACTGGGCCAGACTTTCCAAGGCAAGAATTAGATCGGAGAAGTCTTCCTCTGGCGCGGGAACCGTATCCGGTTTGGGCTTGCTTTGTCCTGCGTCCGGTGCAGCGGCAGATGCCGCAGGTTTAGATTGTGCTGTCTCTGGGGCAGGCGCTGCGCCCTGTAATGCCTTTTCAACCGATGGCGCTGGCGTATTTTCAGCAGCAGCCAGGTGAAGATCAAACGCTGGCGCTTCTAGCTCAACCTTTGGCGGTTTCGAGAAAACACGCAGCAGCCAGCTCCCTTTGCGGGCAATTTCATCTGCGGTAGCGGCGCCCGACGTTGATTCACGCGTCGCAGCTGGGGGTTGAACCAAGCCCGGCACCTGATTGGCGGTGCTCGGCGTGCCAGCTTCTGCCGCCTGCGGCGAGGCTTCCTTGGCCTTGGCCGGGGCCGCCGTAATAATGCCCAATCGCAATTTGTGCGGAATTAAATCAAGTCTGCACTTGGGGCATGCATCCTTGCTGTCTGAGGCGACAAAACCGCACTGAGGACATTTCATTATAAAAACCTGCTCCCACGTTACGCCGAATGCCGGACAGAACCCAGTTCAGAGTCCTTCCGCGAGTCAGTCCGTACAAACATGAACAAGCCCGCAGGCGATCATCGCTGCTGTTTCAGTCCGTAAGACATTCGCTCCGAGTGTCGCCGGCTGATAACCGTAGTTGTTGACCAGTTCAAGTTCGTGCTCGGAGAAACCGCCTTCAGGTCCGACAATAAAGTAGAAGTCGGCATTCGGCTTAATGAGCTCAAGAAGACTTTTTACCGGCACTGGCTGCTGCATAAGTGCTGGTGTTCTCTTGGTATTGCACGCGCCCTTGATTGGTGACGTGTTTTGTCGGTTTTGCTTATTCTTGTCCGGCAACTGCGGTGCCCTTAAAACAATGCGCTGTTCGTGCGAGGCTGCTGTTGTATTAGATTCGCCGTGTGCGCCGTGCAGCGCGTCGTGGAGTTCTGCATGTATAAACACCGGCGGCATGACGCTGGTCCCGGACTGTTTGACTGCACTGTCGCGGATAAGCTCGAGACGCCGCAGACGGTTTGCTGAGTCAGGTCTGGTATGCGCCGTGCGGCTTCGCGCCGCAGTGAAAAAATAAATTGCGCTTGCGCCTAACTCAGTTGCTTTTTCAACGAGAAGCTCTGCTCGTTGCGGTTTGATCCATGCTGCAATGAGGCAGACGCAGGGCGGGCGTTTGCGCTGGATTACTGCTGTAATTCGCAAATCAGCCGCTTGTAAAGAAATTTGTTCTAATACACCGGCATACGACCAGCCCTGGTCAGCGAAGAACGCCTCAACGGTGTCACCCGGTTTAAGACGCAATACGTTTCGTAAGTGATGAATGTCCTTTTCTGTGCGGACAACGGAGCCAATAAGGGTTTCTGGCGATGCGCCGGGCTGGATGCCTTGCCTTATAAGATCCGGAGTCGAGACAATAAAACGCGGGATACGCAAACGAACCGCTCTGACTCTTAACTGTTACTTGCCTTTTTCCAGTGCTTGCAGACGTTTCTCCACTATATCAATGCGATCGATGCCGTAAAAACGTTCTTCGCCGATTAATATCGTGGGTGTGCTGAAGACTTGGAGCTTCCGGCCGCGCTTATAGATGCCCCGCACGCGTTCTCTGGTATCCGCAGTGTTTATTCTGCCGGAGAACTCATTAGGGTCGATATCAAGATCTTCGCAAAGTTCGATAAAGAAAGACTGCTCGTTGGGATCTCCGCCCTCGCCCCACCAACGATGAAACATCTTCACGTTGTATTCGAGGATTATATCAAGATCGGCTGCTACCACCGCCCCGCGAATGCTCTTTTCCGGATCGGGTTCATTGTCGGGCCAGTCTTCACGCATGGCCAGCGGGATATTCATCGACTTTGCCAAACGGGCGACATCCTCGCGCACGTAACTAGCGCGATCCGGCGGCCAAGGGCTGTTTTGAAAGCTATTGCCCGCAGCTTTCGCTGAAAACGGCTGCCACAAAACTTTTACGTCGTAGCGATTCTCGAGCTGCGACAACTTGTCCAACGCCAGATACGAGTATGGGCATTGGAACGAATAGAAAATTTCAATAGTTTGGATCATTGCTCTAATTTAATACGAACTCAATATGTCAAACATGGATGATACACTGCTTTCCCTACCTTATTGGCCGCGAAAGTTCAACGACGGATTTACGAACAAGGTCCCTTATCTAACCACGTTCTTTGTTTAAAAGGCACAAATAACTGCTCAGTGCCGCTTTTTCTGGCCGTCAGAATTAAAATAGAGATCGTCTGCTTGCCAATCGGGGGTGTTGTTTTCCAGGACGGGAATTAAGCCGTCAAGATGCCTCAAACATCTGGGAAATAGCGGGAACTAGTACTGATGTTCTGTCCATGATTCTGGTTTTTCTGCATAATTACGGCTTATAAGAATTTTAAATTGACTGCTTGTTGACGGCGCGTGAGTTGTGTGTGCGAGTGTAGCAGGAACGGTTCTTTAAAGGTTTTTGCGGATGGCGGATTGGTATTTTTGTTATTAATGAGTGGGTTAATCGTTTTTGTTTGATATGATTCGACGCGAAGAAATGACGCTTTGGCAGCGCCTTTATGTCGGCGAGGTGCTTCGCGGTTTGCTGCTTACCTCCGGTGACCTTGTGCGGCACCTGTGGCGGTTTCTATTGAACGCGGCTGGGGTGCGCACTAAGCAACGGCCTTGGGCGACTCTTGAATATCCGGACGAACAACGCCCATACGCCGGGCGTTTTCGCGCACGCCACAGATTGACGCTTAAGCCCGACGGCTCTGTGCGGTGCACGGCGTGCTTCTTGTGTGCAACCGCTTGCCCGGCTAAGTGTATTTATATTGAGCCGGCGGAGCATGAAGACCCGCGAATTGAGAAATTTCCGGCGCGTTATGAGATAGATACGCTGCTTTGTATTTATTGCGGATACTGCGTTGAGGCTTGTCCGGTTGATGCCATCAGGATGGATACGGGAATTCATCCTGAAATTTACCCCGCGGATCCGCGCACATTTATTGAAGATAAAGAGACGCTGATGATGCGTTCGCGTGTTCTTGAGGATGCGGGGCCGGCGGCGCTGCAACAGGAACATCGCGCGCGGATGAAACGGATGGAAATAGAGCCTTTTTCCGATCAAGCGTGAACTTTCCGGTGTCTTATCGTAGAGCAAACTCGATGAAAAAGAATCTTGCGCGCTGCGTGCTTGCCGGTCTGTTGATTATTTTCTGCCCAGGTCATGGATTTACCCTTCCTCCGGAGTCTGGGCAGCGCGAAGCGGCATCTTTGCTGACGCTCCCCGATCCTCAAGATCGTGCGCAAAAGCTTATTTTGAACAAACACAACATTGCCGGTTACCGCGAACTGCTTTTGGCTCCGATTGCCTCTTGGATCGAAGAGGGAGTGTTCGCGGCGCGGCTCTTTCGCAGTGAGGATTTTTCTTGGGACGAGGCTTTTTCTGGTGTTGAGGAAAAGGGCAAGAATCGCGTGGGCTTTTCCTTTGACCAAAATTTCTCTTTGGTGTCCGGCGCGGAGTGGACCAATGCGGGGGGAGGTGCGCTGCCTTTCGGGCGGGCAGAGGAGGTTGACCTTGAAGAAGATCTCGAGCACAAGGCCTATCAGATACTTTGGAATGCGCAGGCCATGGAAAGTGGTGCACGAAGTTTGTTTTATGAAATCAAGCTTTCCTGGATCGGTGTGCAGTCGATCTTGCGCCAAAGTGAAGGTATCTTTTACCGGAAGCATTTCGCGGTGCAAGCCCCGGAGCTGGCCGCGGTGACGCCGGCACCATCGCCTAGCCCTGTTCCCGAACAACCGCTGGCGCCGGTTTCGCCGGGTGAACTGTTCCGCCAGGAAGTGCTGCAGTTGATCTCCCCTCCCGTGGTTTTTAGCTACGCACATCTTACCTGGCGCTACCGCGGCATGCATGATGATGAAGGATGGGTCTATTCACCGGTAATCGGAGCAAGCCGCCGCGTGCTCAGCGCGAACCGCAGCGATGCGCTGCTTGGCGGAGTGTTGACGATGGATGACCTTTTTGTTTGGTCAACCAAGATTCAGCGGGTTTCGGCAAGAGTCGTCGGTGAGAAGGAGTTACTGGTTCCTGTGCCGGGTTTAAGCACATACGCCGCGGAGCCTGAACCGGTTTCGCTTGAGGGTTTGCTGATTCCACCGGAGATTGATGCAAAGAAAAGCGCCGCTGAAGAAAAGAACCCCGATAACCAGAAAGCTGTGGCTGTCCCCGGTTTTTATCAGGAATCGAACGGCAGCCGGGCAGCCGTGTTGTTTAATGGGGAGTCACGGCAGTATCCCGAACTTGCCGCTTGGGTTCCGTCTACAGTTGCTTTTGTGCCTCACCGGGTTTGGATTATTGAATTAACGCCGAAAGAACCTTTATACAGCGCGGGCCGGGAAATCTTAGTGGTCGACAAAGAGTCGCTGCTGCCGGTCTATAAGTTGGCCTACGATAATCTTGGCGTAATGCAGCGCGTGGTTATCGGCAGCTGGGGGCTTGCTTCGAGCAAGAACGAAAATACCAAATTCCCGTTTTGCGCTTTTGTGCTTGCCGTGCAGGCCGTCGGACGGGACGCCATGGCTCTTGTTACGCGTCAGGTATTTCTCATTCAGCCGCAAAACAGCAGTTTCATGAAACGTGCTGATGCGCTGCTTAATATCGCTGCGCACGGGAAGAAAGAAGCAACAAAAAGTGTGAAAGCGGAAGATGAGCCGGGCGCAAAGAGCACCCCGCATCCTCAACCCGAAGGTGCAGTAGGCGAAGAGGTTAGTCCGGAGGATTAATACTGCTAAGCGGACTTTTTCGCCTTCGCTGTCTTCTTTGCCGCTTTTTTTACGGTCTTTTTTGCTGCCGCTTTTTTCGCTGGAGCTTTGCCTTTGGCGCGTGCTTTGCGTGCTTTGCGTGCAGCGCGAACCTTGGCGGTGCGTTTCTCATCCAGCGTTCGCAGTTGGCCGGGCATCATTTTTTCAATCCACTGCGCTGCTGTCGCCGTGGGCTTCGCGCCGACACTGAGCCAGTGCTCCACACGGTCTTGTTTGAGAGCAACTACCGGAGGCTCAGGCAGCGGATCGACTGTGCCGAGCAGTTCCAAATACCTTCCGCTGCGCTTCATCTGTGAATCTGCTGCGACGATCCGGTAATATGCCCGTTTCGTCTTGCCATGTCTTGCGAGTCTAATCTTTACCGCCACGCTTGTTCGTGCGCCTCCATCTTGCTGTTAATTAATATCACCCCCGGCTGCTCTTGCGAAAAAGACAACCAGGAGTTCAGCTAAGTAAGATAACTTACTTGCGTGCTGATATCTCTACCGCCCGAATACACGCGGCGGCTTCTGGTGCATCAGCGCTCCGGCAAGATTGCCTAAACCGCCGATGCCGCGCATACCCGCTGGTCCGAGCTTGGTGAGTTTCTTCATCACCTTACGCATGCCGGTAAACTGTTCCAGCATGCGGTTCACTTCTTCAACTGTCGTTCCGCTGCCTTTGGCAATGCGTTTGCGGCGGCTACCATTAATAACCGTATGATCGCGCCGCTCCGAAGGGGTCATGGACATGATGATAGCCTCAATATGCTTGAGCTCATGGTCCGCGGCCTCTTCATCCACTCCTTGCACCATTTTCCCCATGCCAGGGATCATGTTCATCAGGGAAGTCATGGACCCCATCTTCTTAATGGTTTGGAGCTGAGAATGGAAGTCCTCCAGAGTAAATTCATCCTTTTTTATTTTTTTCTGAAGGTTCTTGGCGTCTTCAAAACTGACCTCACGGACGGCTTTTTCAATGAGCGTAAGCACATCTCCCATGCCAAGAATCCGGGAAGCTAAACGGTCCGGATGAAACGGTTCGAGTGCATCAAGCTTTTCACCAATACCGATAAACTTAATCGGTTTTCCGGTTACGGCTCTCATGGAAAGCGCGGCTCCGCCGCGCGCATCGCCGTCGAGCTTCGTCAGCACCAGGCCGTCAAGGTCCAGGCGTTCATCAAAACCACGGGCCACGTTGACCGCTTCCTGGCCGGTCATCGCATCAGCGACGAGCAGCACCTCATGCGGTTCAACTGCTTCGATTACATCGGCCAACTCATTCATCAGTTCATCGTCAATTTGCAGCCGTCCCGCGGTGTCCATCAACAAGGTGTCAAAGCCAGATTGCCCGGCGTAGTTCCTGGCGCTGAGTGCAATATCGACGGGAGACTGAGACGTGGATGACGGAAAGACCTCGATGCCGAGCTGTTGTCCCAGTTGCGCAAGCTGTTCTATCGCCGCGGGCCGGTAAACGTCCAAAGAAACCATCAGCGGATTTCTGCGCAAAGTTTCCGCCAAGTAACGGGCCAGTTTGGCGCAAGAGGTGGTCTTGCCGGAGCCCTGCAGCCCGGCAAGCATGATAATGACGGGAGGGGCAAACTTAAGGTTAAGCGGAGCGAATGCTCCCATCTGCCGCTGAAGTTCCTCGAAAACAAACTTGATCACCATTTGGCCGGGATTAAGGCTTTTCAGCACTTTCATGCCGAGTGCTTGTTCGCGAACGCTGGCGCAGAAATCCTTCGCCACCTGCAGGTTCACGTCGGCTTCGAGCAACGCGACACGAATTTCCTGAAGCGCGCTGTCCACGTCCGATTCTGTAAGGGTCCCGCGGCTTCGCAGGCGCTTGAAGGTCGCTTCTAGTTTGGAGCTTAAGGCGTCGAACATGTACTACTTTTTTGTTGCTCTTTCCATGGCCGATTCAATGTCACTTACGGAAAAAGGGTAAGCGACAAAGCCGCTTGAGCCAGCTTCATGTGCGGCAACGATTTTTTCTTTTGTGACTTCATTGCTGTACACAATGACGGGCAAAGTCCGTGATGAACCGCTTGTCCGGACGTCCTTCAGAAAATCCACCGCATTCACTTCCGCACCTTCCATGGTAAGGAACGAACAATCGTACTTTTTCTTACGCACAAGACTAGTCGCTGTTTTGCGGTCACTGGCGGCCTCAATGTCAGCCGACCTGTGCCCGAGACTCGTAAGAATCGTCCGGAGCTGCCGCTGTTTATGAGAATCTGGTTCGATGAGAAGTATTTTCATCTTTTCTCTCAGGAATGCCGCCCTGTTTGCTCAGCTTCCGCAATATGCGAAAGTCAGCATCTCTCATTGAACTGTTCCACAAACAGGGATATCGACAGGTGTCGGTAACCCTCTAACTAAAAGTATCGCAAAGAGCAACAGTAATGCATTGAAAGAGCCTTGTCATGGGTATTGTTCGAGCACAAAAATTGGAACCCGGCTCCAAGATTGGTATTGTCTGCACGGGTTCGCCGGTAAGTCCCGAGCGTTTTCAATTGGGCTGTCAAGCTATTCAAAGCTATGGCTATGAAATAGTCGTCCCGCTAAACCCTAGCGAGTTTTATGGTAAATATGACCACGGCTTTACCAATGGCAGCGCATTTGAGCGCGTGCGGTCGCTTGACGCGCTGCTTGATGCGCCCGAAGTCTCGGTGATTATTGCTGCGCGCGGAGGCTACGGCTCGATGGATATGCTGCCGTTAATTGATTTCGAAAAAGTGCGCAGTGCACGCAAAGTGATTGTTGGCTGCTCTGATTCTACAGTGCTTCTCATGCAGTGGATGTCCCGGGCGTCTCTTTGCGCAATTCACGGGACATCGGTGGGGAGTTGTCTTGCTGACGCAAGAACTAACGAAGAGGCAAAACGCAGCGCGGATGCGCTAATTGCCATGCTCACTAGTCCAGATTACCGTTATTCAATACCGTGTGAAGTAATCCGGTCTGGCGCAGGCGAAGGCGTTGTTGTTGCCGGAAATATGAGCATGTTTACGAGTGTTCTTGGTACTCCATGGGACTTAAACTTTGATGGACTGATTCTTGTCTTGGAGGAAGTCGCTGAAGCGCCTTATAAAATTCAACGGATGTTGACCCAGTTGAAGCTTGCAGGCAAGTTTGACCGTCTGGCCGGTTTGGTATTTGGGCGTTTTGCCCGCTGTACGGCGCAGCATGGTCCGCAGGTGGGGGAGGTGATCAAATCGTTCGTAAGTGATACACTTTCCGGCTTGAGCTTTCCGGTCGTGATGGGTTTTCCTTTCGGGCATTGGGGAGAAAACCAGCCTGTTCCGGTGGGCTGCCGCGCAGTTTTGCAGGACGGGGTGTTTTCACTGTTGGAGCCGCCGGTCGGATAATTGGGCACATTGTTAGAGGATGCTTCATGAGATCAAATTTGAAGGTGAAGACAGTGAACTGGTCGCGAGTTGATGAAGCATTGATTGGTGCCGCAGTGCCGCCGCAGAATTCTCAGACTGCGCCCGGCGAACGCTCGTCCGCGGTCTTCCCTGGGGCAGTGCTGCTGGTTGGTCAGGGAGGAGACATCGTTTATTGCGAGGCCGCCGGCTGCCGTTCCGTTGTGCCCGAGGTCACGCCGATGACGGCCGAGATGGTCTTTGATGTGTCGTCACTGACGAAACCGGTAGTCGCAGCTACTCTCGCCATGCAGCTTGTTGACCGCGGGCTGCTTGAAGTGGATCGCCGTTTATCTCATGTGTTCCAGACTTTCGGAACTTACGGGAAGGAGCGGATGACCGTGCGTCACCTGCTTGCTCACACTTCCGGCTATCCGGCTACGGCGCCATTTTTCCGCATGATTGCCAAGGCGAATAAGGCTGAGCGAATCGGGATGAGCGGCACGCGCGGTGCCATTGAAATGATTTATAATGAGATCTTCCGGGCTAAGCTCGAAGCACTCCCGGGAAAGGTCGTTAAGTACAGTGATTTGGGATTTATTCTGCTCGGTGACGCGCTGGAAGTGGCGAGCGGCACGTTTCTGGATAAGCTTGCGGGGCAGAGCATCTTTCGTCCGCTTGGTCTGCAAAATACAGGCTATATCGATTTGAAAACTATTCGCCGTCATGGTTTGGAGCCGGCGAAAGAACGCATTGCGCCCACGGCTCATTGTCCGTGGCGCGGCAGGATTCTTTGCGGGGAGGTGCACGATGACAACGCCTGGGCGATGGGCGGCGTTTCGGCGCACGCCGGACTTTTTTCGAATGTATTTGATCTGCATGCTTTCGCTGCGGAGATGATCGCCTGTTATCACGGGCGCGGCATTCTGGTCAGCGCGGAGACCGTGCGCCGGTTTTGGCGCCGGGATGAGACAATATCCGGCAGCCCGTGGGCTTTGGGCTGGGAAATGCCCGTTGGCCAGCGAAGCAGCTGCGGACAGTATTTTTCCGAACATTCTGTCGGCCACCTTGGTTATACCGGATGCTCGCTGTGGATCGACCCGGTTCGCGAAATTGATGTCGTGCTGCTCAGCAACCAGATTCATTGGTCCACCGACAGCCGGGCGCTGCTGTCATTTCGTCCCGTGATTCACGACTTGATTATGGAAGCTCTTGGTTTTGCATGACAGCGCGGGAGTATGCCGGCATCGCCTACCTTGAAGCGCTGCCGCTTTGGGATGGAACGCAGTTTACACCGCTTGGCGAAGTAGCTCGGTTGCTTCACGCCCTGGGGGACCCGCAAGATAAGATACCGGCTGTTCATGTTGCGGGGACAAACGGCAAAGGCAGTGTCTGTACATTTGTGGCCTCAATGCTGCGAGCTGCGGGCGCTGATATCGGGCAATTCGCTTCTCCTCATCTTACGCACGTTACTGAACGGTGTTTGCTCAACGGCTCCCCGGTCAGCATCGGAGAGTTTGATGCCGCAATGTGCGAAGTTGTCGCTGCGCTCAAGAAACTGGACATGACCACGTCTTTTTTTGTGGCCGGTGCGGCCGCAGCTTTTCTTGTTTTTGCCGTGCGCAAGCTTGATGCCGCCGTGATCGAAGTCGGTCTTGGCGGTCTTCATGATGCCACGAATCTCATCGCCCGCCCACTTTGTACGCTGATCACGGGCATCAGCTACGATCATACTCATATCCTGGGCGCCACTCTTGCGGAAATTGCGCGGAGCAAGGCGGGGATTATTAAGGCTGGCGTACCTGTGTTTGCCGGGCGGCTTCCGGCGGAAGCCCGGGAAGAGGTGTGCCGCCGGGCCGACGAGACATGTTCGCCTATTGAACTGGAAGGCGAGGATTTCTCGTTTGACGCCGCAAGCCGGTCGGTGAACTGGCCGGGCGGCGCTTGTCCGATAACCGCCGGCAATGCGCTGCTGCAAGCCCCTTATCAGTGGCGGAATCTTGCCTTGGCGGTCCGTGCTGCTGTGCACTGCCAGGTGAACGGAGAGGCGATCAATCGTGGAATCGCTGCGGCGCGCTGGCCCGGCCGGGTTGAGGAATTGATAGTGAGTCTTGACCGTTTTCCTGATCTTGGAGTGAATGGAAAGCGTCAGGTTCTTCTTGATGCCGCTCATAATCCCGAAGGTGTTGAGTCTCTTCTTAGCTATCTTCCGCTCCTTGCGCGCAAGAGCGGACATCGCCGGCTATCCTTTGTTATTTCCATCCTCAAGCGGAAGAATTGGCGGGAGATGCTGGATCGTTTCGCGGATTTCCGCCAGAAGGCGGAAGCCGATGGGTTCAATGTTTGCGCCTTCTTCACTGCCTCTGAGAATCCGCATAGCTTGAGGCCGGAAGCACTGCGTGATTATTATGGCCAGGGTTCGGTTTTTGAATCGCCGCATCAAGCTGTTCTTGAAGTGCTGCGCGAGAGTGACGAGGCAACGCAAGTCGTGATTACCGGTTCAATCTATCTGCTCGGCATCGTGCGTCCGCTGCTTACCGATCAACCGTTTTGCACCTTTGCCGGATAACTGTCGGTGCGGCGCATAGATTGGGCGAGGCGGATGTTTTGGCTCGGGGGGCCTGGATTATCTTGAGCATCCACGGTATGTTCATGAGCGGCAAGTCCGTGCCGCAGCATTTGTGGTTCTTTTTTCCTAGGCTTCCTTGAGGAATGTTTGCTGGCCGACTGCCGACCTGCCTTATTTGCGCAGGCCGGCAGTTGATCGGCATCTTTCGATGAGCAAGGAGCTGTCTTATGGATCCGTTTTTGTTGTTTGGCGACCTTCTCTTTGGGGCTGTGCGGCAGATCAATAAACGCCAGCTTGGCCTGGTTGGACGCACCCGGCTGGCAGACATGGGGATCACGGGCGGAAGTCGAGAGCAGCTTCGGCTCTTGCTTAGCGAACGTACCGGTGCAGAGATATCCGTTGAGGAAGCTTCACGCTGGGAGACATGTCAAGACGTCTGTGTATCGCTCGAGGCGTGCGGCGGCTCTCCGCCGGAGTCTGCAGAGCAGGAGTGGTCCTGAATAGTTCGTTGGCAGGAATTGAACAATGTTTCGCAGTGGGCACGGACTGCCCATCTTTTGCGCTCAGATCTCTGCCTTGGTGCATGAAGGACAAAATTGCAGTATCCTTTTGCAATGAGTGTCCGCGTGCACAAGGAATCCGGGGCTTCCCAATTAGAATACAGATCTTATTATTGGTATTGGGTGCTGGCCAGCGCTTTTCTTCCTCCGCTGTTTGGGGTGCTGCAAGCGCTGGCCCGCGCCAAGGCAATTTTTCTTTCGCTGATCTTTCAGCCAGTGGTTGTCTTTTCCGTTCTCTTTGGTGCAGCACTCTCCAGCACTGCGCCGAGCCCCGAAAGAAGAATTGAGCGGGTGCTCGGCTTTGTTCTCTGCGCAGCTACAGCCTCCCTCGTGCTTTTTCTTGCCGGAACATTTACGGTTATTCCTTTTGTGAACGACGGAAACGTCGTTCTGCTCTTTTCGGCAAAGATTCTCGCGAGCGCGCTTCTAGCGTGCGCCATCGGCTGGTCGGCAAATAAGATTTTTTCTGCGCAGCTCAAACGCGGAGTGCTGCTTCGCTTAATGCTGCTGGGTGCAGCGATTGATGCTTTGATATTCTCTATGTATCCAAGCGGACAAGATGCTGCGATGCGGGTGCTGTCTGCGGCCAATGGATTTTGGTATCTGCCGCTTGCGCTAATGCTTGGTTGGGAGATCCGCCGTGCTGAGTTGTTAAAGACACGCGCCCAGCCGTCCGCGGCGGAATCCTTCGCGATTGCACAAACTAAGGCGAGGTCGCGGAAGCGCATGTTCATCGTGCTCTTGTTTCTTCCGGTGCTTGTTATTGCCCTGGTTACGCTGATTGATTTCCTGGAATACGAAGGATTCTGCTACGGTTTTACGGATGGGAAATGGGAGTGCCCTTTTTTTATCTACTGGCGTGACAGTATGTTTTATTTGCTGCTTCTGTGGCCGCTGATCTTCTTATGGCTGGCAGGTCTGCTGCTCACTGTATTCAGCGTTCGGCGGGATTGCGCACGAAGGCAGTGCGATGAAACGAACGAAAAATGTTTACTCAATTAGCCCGAGCACGCGCAAGCGGTCGAGGATTTTGTTTTTGCCCGCGGTCTTAAAGACGTACCCCTCGCAGCCGATGCTTAACGCGCGCTGCATGTTTTCTTCGTCGGCATATGCCGTAATCATGATAACCTTGGTGCGCTGCGCATCCGCAATGCCCCGGCTGCGTTCTTCTCTGCGCAGCACGGACAGCGCTTCGAGGCCGTCCATTTTTGGCATCAGGACATCGAGCAGAATCAGCTCAAAGGGTTGACCTTGTTCCCAGGCTTGGCGGATTTTATCCAGAGCTTGAAGTCCTTCGGCGGCTGTATCCACATCTCCATACGGCTGCAGGACGAGTTTCAGCAGCTCCGCAGCGTCCGGGTTGTCATCCACCACAAGTATCTTCACAATGTTGCTCCGCGTTAATCCCTATTTTATAGTATTATACAGGAAATTGGCCTGATCTGACGAGAGTATTCTGATGGGTTTGAGGGATAGAAAAGGAGATGCAGTAAATAAACTGATTTGGCGCTTGACTGTTGGGCTCGGACTTTTCCTGAGTGGCTGCGGGGAGCCGGAAGTTCCTGGCGGAGAAATAACGGTTGCCAACTCGATTCTGGACAAAGAATACAATTCGTTCGTGGTCGATCAAATAATGCTCCAGAATGGAGCGACCAGCACTCGCGTAGTACTGAAGCCAAACGACTCAGTTACTCTGCCGTTTAAGAATATCCGTTCAATGCGCTTTACGCGCAGCTATCGCGACTATTCCAGCGTATATGTTGTCCAGTGTCCCGCAGGGTTCAATAAGAAGATTACGGTCAAGTTGATTGATGTGCATACTAACCGCTTGGGCGGTGGTTGTGAGTTGGTTAAGCGAGGAAAGCAGGAGCACGGACGTTGGGTCAAGTGGGAGTAATCTTACCTACGCGAACGGCCATAAATTTAATACAGTAATCTCCTTCCCGGTTTACACAGTGGTTTGCTAATGTTAAAGCAGCAAGCATAGGGCAAGCATAGGGCAAGCATAGGCAATGTTCCATTACGGAGGAAGCTTTTTCAATGATCGATCTCAATGATTTGCGTAGCCGCCCGGAGGTGTACCAAAAGGCGTGTGAGCGGAAGCGGATCAATTTTGACATCCCGGCATTTGTCGCACTTGATGCGACGCGGCGTGAAATGCTCGGAGATGTCGAACAGCTTCGCGCAAAACAAAACACCCTGAGTAAAGAAGTTCCGAAACTAAAGGGGGAGGAGAAGACGGCCCGCCTTGCCGAGTTGAAGGAGCTTAGTCCAAGGCTCAAAGATCTGGAGAAGAATCTTGCTGACATTGAAGAAACGTGGAAACGGCAGCAGCTATTGATTCCGTCAATTCCTCACCCCGATGTGCCAGATGGGAAAGACGATACGGAGAATGTTGAACTGCGGTGCTGCGGCGAAATTCCAAAATTTGATTTTGCACCCAAGAGTCATGTTGAGCTGGGGCTTGCGCTTAACCTGCTCGACCTTGAGCGGGGGGCCAAGATTGCCGGAGCAAGAAATTACTTCCTTAAGGGCGACGGTGCGCGCCTGCATCACGCAGTGCTTAGTTTGGCCCGGGATTTTATTGCGGCGAAAGGCTATACGCTGATGGAGCCCCCGCATATCGTCAACTACGAAGCGATGATGGGCACCGGTTATTTCCCGGGCGGAGAGGAAATGGCTTATCATCTCGATGAGCGGGACGACAACAGCTATCTTATCGGGACATCTGAAGTTGCACTGGCGGCTTACCATGCGCAGGAAATCCTGCGTGCTGAAGATCTGCCGCTGCGCTATGCCGGATACTCAGCCTGCTACCGCCGTGAAGCCGGCAGCTACGGCAAGGATACCCACGGTCTGTACCGTGTGCACCAGTTTTACAAGGTCGAACAGGTAGTCGTCTGTGAGGCATCTGAGGAGACAAGCGCCGCTTTTCATGCAGAGATTCTGGCAAATGCGCAAAGCGTACTCCAACTATTAGAGCTGCCCTATCGTGTTGTTGCGGTCTGCAGCGGGGACATGGGGCAGGGGCAGGTTTACAAGAATGATATCGAGACGTGGATGCCGTCGCGCAGCTCGTATAGTGAAACACATAGCTGTTCAACGCTGCATGATTTCCAAGCACGCCGTTTGCAACTGCGTTACAAAGACGAAAACGGAAAGGTGCGCTTCTGCCATACTTTGAACAACACGCTTATCGCCTCGCCGCGAATTTTAATTCCCCTCTTGGAAGTTCACCAGCAGGCTGACGGTTCGGTGCGAATCCCGGCAGCACTTCGCTCTTATTTAGGCGGCCAAGAGAAAATTGCGTAAACCTCACGGTTAGGCGGGGGGAAGGATTTGGCGCAGATTCTCCGCCAAGACGCGTTTTCGTTCGTTTTCGCTGAGAGTTGCTGGAATGATTATTGATGTCTCCTTTGCTTTGTCATGGAGATGGTGGATTTTGAACACTTGGTTTTCAATGTTTTCTGAAATTAGCGAGACGCGGAAGTTTAGCGAAGCGGCATGGCTGATTATATCTTCGGCGCGCCTAAAATGCGGTGAGTGCCCGGACATCGCCGTCTTTTCGGCAGCGGGCAGAGACAAACCCGCAAACATGCTGGAGCGGTTTGGCGGGATGTTTTGAGACCTAGCGCGCCGGAGTTCTGCGTCTGAAAGAATTGTGGAATTTTGTCCTAGAACAGGATTTTTTTGCTCGTCGACGGTTTTGATGGACGCAATGCTGATAATAGACATCCCAAAAAACCTTGAAACAACCGAAGGTTGACGCTGGAGACACGCGGCTGTGATACGGCAACAGCGAGTGCTCCCGTATTTCCACCAGAACCCCAACCTAAAGCACCATGCTCAATGGTTATGCCGACATTGTTGAATAATGTTGCCGGATTAAAAAGACGGCGCACGGAATCTTATGCAAATATCGTGCGCACGCAATATTTGGTAGAGGGCAGTGTGGGAACCTAACCAACGAGCTGGGCTAGACGTGAAATCCGCCGACGCGCGTTGTTTTTGTGCACAAGCCCATGGTTAACCGCTTTATCGAGCAGACGGCTCGCTGCTTTTAGCTGAGTGCGTGCTTCGTCCTTAGCGCCGCTTTCAACGAGCTGACGTACGCGCTTAACGGCTGAAGCGATTGTTGCCCGTTCACTTCGATTTCTGGTCCGCCGGATTTTATTCTGGCGGTTTCTTTTTTCAGCAGATGCGTGGGTTGCCATGACTAATATCTTGAAAATTCGACTTTTTCTTCCTGCCGGCAGCTGCTGGAGCCGCGAGGCAGTGATTCACTCATAAAAATACATGCATTAAGCCCGGGAAATATATGTCAAACCTGGGCAAATGTAAACCGGTTGTTCTCCGCCGCCTCGCTATTATGTGACCCAAGTGGGGATCGAGGAGGGAGTGTGTTATTTCAAGGCGGCTTTCGCTTTCTGCCAAGCTTCTTCCAGTTCATCTTCACTGAGCGGTGCGAGGTTTCCCCCGGACTGTTTTTCCATTTCGCGGAATCGGATGATAAAGCGCTCGGTGCACGTGCGCAGGCTGTCTTCGGCATTAATTCCCAGCCAGCGCCCAAGTTGGCAAAGGCTGAAAAGCAAGTCGCCTAATTCATGCTCAAGCTCGCTGCGCTGCGCGAGTGCAAGAGGCGGCCATGGACGAGACGGATCCTGTTCGGTGCCGAGCGACGCTGAGGCATTGTTGATCGCGGCCTCAAGTTCGGACAGTTCCTCATATACTTTTTCCAGGACACCTGTGCGGGAAGTCCAGTCAAAATGCACGCGGGCAGCTTTTTCCCCGACGCGCTGTGCGCGAAGCAGTGCGGGCAGGCTAAGCGGAATGGATGCCAAACGGTCCGCGGCCGGATGAGCTGAAGTCTGTGCTGGCGCTTCTTGGCCTTTCGGCGGCTCATCAAGCTTAATTTGCTCCCAGTTTTTTAAAACCTGAGCCGAGTTGTCGACTTTGATCTGCGCAAAGACATGCGGGTGGCGCCGGATCATCTTTTCACAAATGCCGCGCAAAACGTCATTAAGATCAAAAACGCCTCGATCTGAGGCTACTTGCGCATGAAGCACGACTTGAAGCAGCAAGTCACCCAATTCATCGCAAAGCGCAGCATCATTCTTTGTATCAATAGCTTCCAATACTTCGTGCGCCTCTTCAAGCAAATAGGGCCGCAGAGACAGGTGATCTTGTTCCAGATCCCAAGGACAGCCTGTGCCCGGAGTGCGCAAGGTTTTGATGATCGCGGCAAAACGGGTAAACGACGCCTCGAAGTCTTTGTTCTTCATGTCTAGACACCCACGTGCACAACGATCGATCGTGTATGCGAGGCCTTACGGTGCTCCCAAAGATAAATCCCTTGCCATGTGCCAAGAGCCAGTTGTCCGTCAATGATTGGGATCGAGAGCGAGGCCGATGTAATTACGGATTTGATATGGGACGGCATGTCGTCAGAACCTTCGAAGACATGGGTGTAGTGCGGATCGTCTTCGGGGACAAGACGGTTGATCCAGCGTTCAAGGTCTTTTCGCGCCGAAGGATCAGCGTTCTCTTGGATGATTAAACTGGCGGATGTATGCTGGACAAATACGGTGCAGATCCCGTCGCCGACGCCGCTTTCAGCAGCGGCTTTCTGGACCTGCGAAGTGATTTCCCACAACCCCTGTCCTCTGGTGAGAATGGTGAAGCATTTTACCATCGCGCAAGGATAGAGATTCTGGTCTTCTTGTCAAATATCAAAAAAAACGGGCCGCAGAGTCGGGGAAGTCTCTACGGCCCAACGAATGGGAGCATTATCGTAAAGGTTACATATAGTCTTATTCGGGAACCGCAGGATCTGTTGCTAAAAAAAGCGAACTCCCTGTGGTGGCGGATGCTTGAAGCGGCTGAAAAAGCTGCCAGGTTCCTATGATTCAGTCCGGGCCTGAGCTCTCTTCTCCCGGTAAAGAATGTACAGCTTGGCCACAGTATAGTGCGCGTGCTGCATCAAGAGGATTTCTACTAAGTCTTGTATTTCTTCAATGTTAACAATGCCGCAGCCGCGCTTCTTGCAGTAAATCTTGCGCTCGGCTTCCGCCGCGATTTCTTCCACCTCACGCTTGCTAAAATCATCAAGCGCCATACCTGAACTGAGCTGCAGATCGGCGCGAAATGCTTTCTCCAAAGCGGCGGCTATCCTGTGCCGGTCAAACTTTACCACCGAGCCATCTCTTTTTTGGACAGCAACGGACGGCGCTGATTCTGACTGGAGATGCTCATTTTCACAAAAAAGCTCGGAAGACGACGGCATAGTCACCCCTATTCAACAGCAGCCGAATGTGAGTTTATGATAGGAAACCTGCGCGGCAGGATGCTGCTTTAAGCAACATAAACAGAAAGTATGTGCGATGCTCGAACCTGTCAAGGTACGAAAATTTCCTTTGCATCGTGGAGAGTTAGGGTATTCTTTCAAGATGCCGGAGATAACGGTGAAATCGGACGGAGTTTGAATTCCTACATACTTTTTGGCCATCTAAACACATAAAGTATCTTCAATCAGCGCATAAGTGTGTGTAAGCTGATAGATAAAAACGGCGCGGCAATCACTGGATACGCCGGAGCAAAGGAGAATTTGACGTGGAAGAGAAATTTAAGCGTGTAAATATCCTGATTCGACCCGATCAGCATCAACGCGTTATCGAAAGCGGGCTATCGTTGTCCGGGCTGGTCAGGGATTTGCTGACGGACCGTTTCAACAACAATAAGATCACGCTCTCGATGAGCCGGAAAAGCCGCAAGCTTTACGACATCATCGTCAGCAATTTTGGTGCTGGGGACGAGGAACTGGAACATTTCTTTGTCGAAGCACTCGATCGGTTTTTGCAGGCAAGATCGCAAGAAATCGACAAGCTGCGCAATCAACTGCAAGATATCAAAGAAGTCGAGGAGGATGAAGACGACAACCGGTCCGAGGAAGTAGATTGATTCCTTCGCGGCAGTTTTTAATTCCCGAGCAGCAGCGCCGTTAGAATAAAATTGTTTTCCGCTGTAGCGCGGACCTCGAACTTCAACCCCGCTGTTAACTCAAGTGAAAGATCTTTCTGTAGTGTTCCGCAGAAAAAGTTCGCCGGTTCGTTCCAGGCCAGCTCTACGTCCCGAAA
>JAKPSH010000284.1 GCA_029555385.1 Pseudomonadota bacterium | reverse complement strand
GCCGGAGCGCGCCGCCAGTGCGGACAAACCCGCACATGCGCAAAGTTGATCGGGCCATCGAGTTTGCTCAAGGATACGAGGACGATGAACGTCGAGTTGAACGGAACATCCGCGCTGTTCAGCCGGCCTGCGTCTGGGTAAACGGGGCAAGCGGTGTGAACTTGAGTGCTGACGGTGCGGTGCTGACTAATGCGCATGTGGCAGACAACCTCCATGCGTGGATGAAAGTAAGCTTCCCGGACGGCAGCGAGTATTGGGGTCAATGCACGGCGATTGACCACAACCGGGATTTAGCGATCATAAAACTGCATAATGTTCAAAGCGCGCTGCCTTATGCACCGCTTGCTTCAAATAAACCCGGTGCGGGAACGCCTGTTGTGTGCATCGGACAGCCTGACCCAAGCGCTGGATACGAAAACTGGCACGTCTCCGTCGGTAAAATTCACGAAAACAAACGGACCCATCCCTGGCGCGGACTGGGCGGGGTGGCTCATACAGCTTGGACGTATTGGGGAAACTCCGGAAGCCCGCTGTTTAATTATGACGGCGAGATAGTGGCGCTGCACAATACGTGGGATTCCACAACGGCGCTGCGGCACGCCGTGCCCCAGGACCAGATTGCGGCTTTTTTACAGTGGGCCGGCTTGCACCAGCTTCATGTTCACCGCGGAGAAACGACGGGATGAGGACTAGCAAAAACCTCGAAGTGCCGGCCCGTCTTTCCGGCACTTCGCGTCGGTGGTGCCTTTAGTTGAAGGGCGCGCTGGCTTTGAGCTGTGACATGCAAATCAGCGCTGGCGCGACATCGCGAATCAGCAGCAACTCGTCGTTCGGGTGGGCGCGCCTGTACTCGCTGTACGCTTCGCGGACGAGTTCAAGATCTACGCGCAGCACCTGAAATTGCTCGCCATTGCTCAGTGTGTCGGCAACGGCTAAGATTTGCTCTTCGTCTGCCTCGTTCGACCAGAGAAATATAACCCAGATCGTCTCGGCATGCAGTGCGGCGCCCAGCGAAAGCCCGACGGCGACGATCCGGTCGTCACAGCAAAGAACCAGGTCGTCTTCCTCAAGATCATCTAACGCGACAATGTGACTGCGAAACCTCTCGATGCTCATACGCAATCCTCAAATGATGCATAAAGGTTCACCAATTTGGGGGCTGGCAGATGCCCATTCCCCGTTTTTCCTGGCGCCTTGTCGGGGCGATCCAGGCAGAACGGGCAATGAGCGCCTCCAAGCCGCACCTTGCGCATCGTGACGATTGCCAGCAGGGAAACCTTAATTCAGTCTCATCCCTTCTTCTGCCAGGATGAGCCTCGGCACAATGAAGAGGATGATGAGGTTCGATTTTCCGGAAAGAACGAGAAAGAACATAATCAGTTGTTAAAACTGCGTTGAGGTGGGCGGAGTCTAGCAGCAAGCTGCCCATCCGCCAAGTTGGGCTCCCGGTTTATTGTTTGAGCGGCAAGCCGCGTTGGTGCGGCACTCAAGATAGCTCAGGTCTTAAAGGGCCTGTCGCAAAATGCAGCCCCTGCTGCGAATGAGAGATTTTGGCTGCGACTTCGTCGGGGCGCGCAAAAAAATCCTGCGCCGTGTCACGACTCGGATTTTTTCACGCGCCCTCCTTGCCCCGCCTAAAATCTCTCATTCTCGCTACGGAGCCCGGGCACGCGACAGGCCCTTAAAGCGTGGTTTGGTAATTTAGAGATGCCGCGCGGCACGCTGCCAGGCAGTGTAATCCCCTGAAATATATGTAGAATTACGCGGGATTAAAGCTCCTATTGACTAATTTGCTAAATAAATGCTCTTTGGGTATCGCATTGGAAACCGCAGGCGTCGGCGCAGTCCTTAATTTTCTTGTGATGGCCCTGCCCCAGGACAGAAAATCATGAAAGAGCAACTCAAAACCAAGCCTCAAGCGACGAATGAAGAACGCCAGCCACGCAAGGCGGGGGGAGCGGCGTTCATTGACACGATGGCGGAAGAATCAGTCCGGTATCTGCGTGATCGCAGTCCGGCAAGCGAACTTCCGGGAGTTGAGCAGTATGCTGGAATATTTCTCACTTCTGCTGGTGTTTTGCTGTACGAGCTTGCGCTGACCCGGATTTTTGCCTTTATGATCTGGGCGCATTTGGCGTTTATGGTTGTTGGTACTGCACTTTTCGGTTTTGGTTTGAGCGGAGTCTATTTAGCGCTTCGCCGCAGTACAAAGAGCTACAGCCGCGGATTTCTCAGCTTATGTCTCGCTGGGGCGATTATCGGTTCCTATCTCGTTGTAACCCATGTGCCGTTCAAGATTTGGGAACTGCACAGCCGAAGCATTGATTATGTTTATCTCGCCGTCTGGTTTGCGGCGCTGATTACGCCTTTTTTCTTTGCCGGCATGATTATCGCCGATTTGCTGGGCAGTTATCCGCGGCGCTCCTCACGGCTTTACGGCACGGACCTGATTGGTGCCGCAGTCGGGGTGCTGCTGCTCGTGCCGCTTATTCCGGCTCTTAAGGCGGAAGGTCTTGTCGTATTTTCTGCAATACTCGCCTGTGCGGCAGGCTTGGCCTATGTATTTAAGAAAAGCGGCGGCGAGCGTGCGCTTCTTGCCTGTGCGATTGTCGGTTTGCTTGCGCTACTTCCTTTTGCCGACCGTGTAATGCCAATCAAGCTTCATCAGACGAAGCGCTTGTTTAATAAGGCTGTTGCGGAAAACCGCATTATTGGTACGCGCTGGAGCACCATTTCCAGGGTGGATTTCGCGGAGCACCATCCGGCCTACCGTGCGGTATGGATTGACGGGGGAACCAATGAATCGGTGGTTCTCAAGGCTCCAGAAAGCGCCGAACAGATTTACGGCTTGGTCAAAAATAAATGGAAGAGCATCGGCACGATTCATACGCTAAAGCGGGAATCTGCTCCAAACACCCTGATTATCGGCTCCTCGGGCGGGAAAGAGGTCTGGCTTTCGCTTTTTAACAATGCCCGGCACATTGATGCTGTGGAGATGGATCCTTCGATTGTCCGGTTCGTCGGAGACCCCCAGTATGCCGAGTATATGGGCGGTCTGTTTCAAAATCCGCGAGTGTCTTTGATTGAGGACGAAGGACGTTCGTTTCTTAGCCGCCAGCCGGAAAACTATTACGATATTATCCAATTTGTGAATAACTACACGCCAATTGCCATGGCTGCCGGTGCGCTCAATTTGTCTTCGACATTTCTTCTAACGAAAGAAGCGATCAAAGAGTACTATAATCACCTGACTCCAGACGGCATTTTTGCTGCGCATCGCGGGACCACGCTTCGCGTTGCGCTGACTGCGCTTGAGGCGCTTCGCGAGCTTGGCATCCAAGAACCGGAAAAGCACATTGTTATTACCAACGGTGAATTCGAGTTCCTGCAGGGCTTCTATATGAAGAAGACTCCCTTCACCAAGGAAGAGGAGCAGGGGATTCAGCAGTTTATGAGTGATGTGCCGCGGACCGGCGGTTTTACCTTTCTTTGGACGCCATTTGACCCCGTACGGAACACTATTTACGCCAAGGTGCTCAGCTCGCCGCCTGAAGAGCAGAAGAAATACTATCATGCGCTCGGTGTGAACCTCAGCCCGGCTACGGACGACAAGCCGTTTCTTGAGCATTTCGTCAAATACGGCAAGGTCAAGATTCATCCACTGGCGCCAAGTGAGTTCTTCTCCCGCAGTAAAGAGAAGTGGAATGGAATTATCCCGCGTGGTGATTTCCCGTACGCGGTCATTCTTGCCGAATCGGCGCTCCTCGGGCTTCTTTTTATCGGCGTACCGCTGGTGCTTCGTGCGCGAAGCGCTGTACGGACCCAGGGCTTTTTTGGCATGCTCGGATATTTCGCCGCGTTGGGCTTTGGCTTTATCGTTGTCGAAATCTGTCTGATGAAGCGCTATGTGCTTTTTCTCGGCAATCCAGCTTATTCGATCACAACAATTCTCATTGCTCTTCTGCTCGGCGCCGGGCTGGGGAGTATGGCAAGCGATATGATTCCGGAACGCAGCACGCGCCGTGCTCTGCCCTATGTTGTGCTTGGTATCGGTGCACTGCTTTTGGTTGAAACTTTTGTGAGCCCGCTGGTGTTCCAAGCCTGCCTGGGGTTTGAGTTCTTGGGCCGGATTGCAGTGGCTGCGGCGCTGTTGATGCCGCTGGGTTTTGTCATGGGTATGCCGTTTCCGCTCGGCATGCGCCTGATTAACAGTGTGAGCCAGTCTGAAGCAGAGCGTAAGAAACTCATTGCGTGGGGTTGGGGCATGAACGGCTATGCGACCGTTGTCGGGTCAGCCGCTACCGTGTTTATGGCGCTTTTTGCCGGGTTCCAAGCAGTGCTTTTTGGGGCGATCATTGTGTATGCACTTGGCGGCTTGGCCATGATGCGGGCGACGCGCGCGTAATATGTTTTAACAGCGATTTGCGGCAAGGCGTCTGTAATACAATTATTTTTTACGTCATACGGTTTGACCCGGAACCGATTTCTACGTGTAAGAATCCACGCGCAATGTGCGCGTGAGAAGTCTTACTAGAGCGGGTTATTCCAGTATTTTTGCGATTTTCGGTGTTCTATGATAGGAAGCATGCTGAAAATGGTCACTGGCGTTTTGTTCCTGTAAGCGCATTTCGCACTTACCAAGTTTTAGCAAAGTCTAAGTAATTGTTTTGCACGGTCTCCGTCTAATGGCTTTGGCGGCGGGCTTGGCTTTGCTTTTGCGCCGGCAAAGTGCTGCACGAATGTTACAGAAAAGTATTTGTTGCGGCTTCGTTCTTTTACATCGATATCGGGGAAGGAGATCAGGGATTGTGCCTGTGTTCTGGATGAGGGTCTTGCGCCCAGTTCCAAGATGCAGGACGAACACAAGGATCAGACAGCGAGGTTTTGCGATCAAGAGAAGTGTGCACCGTGCAAACCCTGCGCAGGCCGCAAGCTGTACCGGAAGATTACGCTGAACTATAGCGTAGTGTTTCGGACAGCTTGTTGGCAGCGCTAGAAGGCGGGGACGAGCTCGTAGCGACTCTCTGCTGCTGCAACCACCTTTGAGGAGTTCCGTCATGCGTCCGAATGATGAGGCTCGGCTTCGCGGAATGATGCGCCAGAAACCGCGA
>JAKPSH010000282.1 GCA_029555385.1 Pseudomonadota bacterium | reverse complement strand
CGGAGGCGGAGGCGGAGGCGGAGGCGGAGGCGGAGAATAAGGCCAAGGCGAAGATAGAGGCAAGGGCGCTTTTACGGGCAAGAACCACAACTCTCAGCCTTCGCCTTATTCTTGGACTCAGCCTCCGCCTTTTTTTGATCAAGACGGGGATATAAACGGAATTATAACAATACCCTCAACAAAAATGCCGCGTCTTGAACCTGCTCGTGCCTTGGTCCAGATTGCCGCTGAAGCAGCGCAGTATCTTCTTTATCGCGATTGCTCTTCCGATTACTCACGCAAACTGCGCTTCCTCTTGAACACGGCAGGGAGCAGCAGTGGAAACTAATCGAAAACAACGGGCAGCTCTGAACCTCCTTGCCACGCCCCCTGCTGCACGCGCAAAAGGCATGCAGCAGGGGCAATCACCGCTTCGGAATCAAGACCCCGAGACCTCCGGGTAGCTCCGGTCCGGTTCGCCAAACTGCGCAACAAACGTCCGGTCAAACGCCCGGGCGACGCCGGAGATGAACACTTGGTCATCGAGGCGCTCCGCCACGCGGACAAGCCAAATCTCGCCTTCATAAGGTTGTTGACAGAACCAATGGTCGCGGTGTGGATACGCGGGCAAGCCGTCCAAGTTCGCAACCGCGCTGTAGGGGTGTTCCCAATTTCGCGGCCGCAGAAACTCTACGACGCGAATCCGGTCATCATCAAACTGGGCTTCCGTATCAACCCATTCACGGGGCCATCGGCCGATGCGGTCAACAGGGAGCAGGAACCAGCACGCGGATTTGTCAGAGCTGCGCCTGCGCACATCACCGACCCGAACCATGTAGATCTCATCTTCGTGAGGCATCCCATGCGTCATCGTCCAGTCACTGCTCGGGATGCAGAGCATGCCGCCATAGTACGCGATCGGCTTTGTCCGGCCACGGACGAACCGCACCGGAAACGGCGACTGAGGAGGCGCGATGTTGTCACGTTTAGCATCGACGAATCGCTGCCCGCCCTGCCGTCCCTCCGGCGCCGCCTCTTTATCGAGGTGCTCAACCGGCGCAACATGATAGACGTCCTGATGCGGCGGGTCCGAACGGTACACGATCCGGACCTTCCACGTTTCGCCGGGCTTGGCCGGCGGAAAATCTCTCCACTCATCGCGGCGCGGGAAAAAAACACTGCCGCAGCAGCAGGCGACAACGCCGCGGCCCGTGCGGGCCTTTTCGAAAGTAACAACGATCTCCTGTCCGACAACGATCAACATCAGAGACTCCTTCCGGGAAGCGTGAGGATGCGCCGCATTGCGGCGCGGTGAAGAAACGGCTGAAACAACCGGACAGCCGAGCTGTGATTGCTCAGAAAACCTCATCCGTAACATAAGCTGCCGTTGTTTCTCGAGGCCGCACGGGCGATCTAAAGAAACAACGAAGACTCAAGCAAACATATGGCGGTGTTTAAGGAGCGGAAGGGGCAGTGCTCGCTGCCCTGCAAATACTAAGTCAGGGCAGTTATTATTTCAAGCTTGGCGCCCGGCCGGCCCAAGGAGTGATCACTCTGCCGCATCGAGCATCTCCCGCACCGTCTTTCCCAGCAGCGGATGCACCCAATCGGGCGCCACTTCCAGCAGCGGCTCCAGCACAAAACGGCGTTTGTGCATCTCAGGATGGGGCAGGACAAGCGCAGGCGTCTCCAGCACCGAGCCCTCCGCGGCAATCAAATCGAGATCGAGCACCCGCGGGCCCCAACGCGGGGCGCCGGACGGACGCGAACGTCCGAGCAGTTCTTCTATTTCCATCAGCCGTTTAAGCACTTCTTCGGCTTCCAGCTCCGAACGGAACCTTGCCGCACCGTTCAAATAATTGCGCTGGCCAAGCACCGGATTCTCCGGACAGAGCAGCGGCTCGGTTTCATACCAGCGCGAAGTCTGCAGCACCGAACCGATGCGCGTGGAGATTTGATCCAACGCCTGCTGAAAAACTGCCGCGGTATCCCCGATATTGCCGCCAAGCGCTATTAAGTAATCCATCAGTCAGCACACTCTCTTCTTTATGCTCGCGGTAAAATCAATTATGCTCAGCATTATGGGCTGGGACGCTATATCTTTTATGATCCTGCTGCTGATTTTTATCAGCACGTACCTCAGCGGCAAAACGCTTGCTGCCGCAGGGCTGCCGCTTGTCTTGTTTATTCTTGCGGTTATCTTCCGTGCGCTCCATGAAAAAACACGGCAAGAATTTGTCAGTCAGCTCAAAAGTCATCGCCGGGAGCTTCGCGCGGGAGCAACCGTGCATGTCGACAACATGCTCTTGCGCTACCAGAGCGAAATTACATCCTACGTCATGACTGTCGGTATCCTGTTTACCACTGTGACTATTCATTCGCATTACCGCCGCGCTGGAGAGGAGCACCACACAGACGCGCTAT
The DNA here is from genome assembly GCA_029555385.1 of Pseudomonadota bacterium. Taxonomy (GTDB): domain Bacteria; phylum Bdellovibrionota_C; class UBA2361; order SZUA-149; family SZUA-149; genus JAKPSH01. The sequence goes on along the minus strand of JAKPSH010000282.1, from coordinate 5,245 downwards.
TCTATTCGCTCCTCTCGTTTCTGCTCGGCTGGTGGGCAATCAACGGCCCCCTGAACACCATTCAAGCACTTGCCAAAAACCTCCATGGCGGCGAAAAGACTACGATTGCTCTCCTAATTGACCGTCCTTTAGTCAAGAAACTGGAGGAAGTTGAGAAAAAAGCTGCTCAAGTATAATATCCCCGGCCATCACGTCCTGTGGTGCGTTACGGCTGCGGACAGAAAATATTCTAAACAGAATCCTAACTCTCTTGTAAGATAGGGTCCCCGGAGGGAATCGGAATTGAACAGCGTTGAGGAGCCGCAATCAGACACACCACTTTTGGACAAGATCAGCTCTCCTGCTGATGTGCGGCAGCTAAACCGGTCTCAACTTGCTCACCTTTGTGATGAGCTGCGGCGTGATTTAATTAAAAGCATCAATCAAGTCGGGGGCCATTTTGCCTCAAGCCTTGGCGTTGTTGAGCTTACGGTAGCACTGCATGCCGTCTTTGATACTCCGCACGATCGCCTCGTCTGGGATGTCGGTCATCAGGCTTACATCCACAAGATTCTGACAGGAAGGCGCCAGCAGTTTATCCGTGTTCGTTCGCTCGGCGGCATCTCGGGATTTCCCCGACGGAGTGAGAGCATTTACGATGCCTTCGGCGCCGGACATGCGGGAACCAGCATTTCGGCTGCCGCGGGAATGATTGAAGCATCACACCATGACTACGCCGCACGCGCCGACCGACGGGTCGTTGCGGTCATCGGCGACGGCGCCATGACGGCGGGCATGGCTTTTGAAGCACTCAACCACTCCGGACAGCTCAAGCGCCAGTTGATTGTTGTGCTTAACGACAACGGCATGTCCATTGCACCTAATGTCGGCGCATTAAGCTGGGCGTTTTCGCGCACGCTTACGGGGCGGTTTTCAACTTCCGCCCGCCGGCATTTTAAAAGTTTGGTCAGGCGCGGTTTTATTCCACAGACATTCTACCGCACGCTTGACCGGGTGGAAGATGTGACCCAAGGCTTTTTCTCTCTGCCGGCGATGCTTTTCGAGTCTTTCGGCTACCGCTACATTGGCCCGATTGACGGCCACAACATTGAGCAGCTTATCCAAGCGTTGGAGCGGGCCAAAGAACAGGATGGTCCGGTATTGGTTCACGCACAAACCCTGAAAGGCAAAGGATTTTCCCCAGCAGAAGCCGATCCCGTGAAGTATCATGCTGTCGGCCCGTTCGCGCTTCTGCGAAAGCGCATGTTCGGTCTTCCGCATAAGAACAAAGTGCACGAGATCCCTCCAACTTATACTGAAATATTCGGGCGCACCATGGTGGAACTCTGTCATAAAGACAAGCGGGTCGTTGGGATTACCGCGGCGATGCCCGATGGTACGGGGTTGGACGTGCTGGCGCGTGAAATGCCGGATCGTTTCTTCGATGTTGCCATCGCTGAACAACACGCCGTGACTTTCGCAGCCGGTCTGGCCGCCGAAGGTATGCGCCCGGTATGTGCGATCTATTCGAGCTTCCTCCAACGTGCGTTTGATCAAATAATGCACGATGTCTGCCTGCAGTCGCTGCCCGTTATCTTCGCCATGGATCGTGCAGGGCTCGTCGGCGAGGACGGACCGACCCACCATGGAGTGTTCGATCTTGCTTATCTGCGCATGTTTCCCAATATGACGCTGATGGCACCAAAGGATGAAGCTGAGCTGCGGGACATGTTGCATACGGCAGCATCACGCTGCAACGGTCCGGTGGCCATCCGCTATCCGCGCGGTGCCGGCATCGGCGCCGCAATGCCGCCCAAGCCGCGCTTGATTGAAATAGGCCGGGCCGAAGTCCTCAAGCAGGCGATTATGCCCGCAGACAGCGCCTTGATTATTGCTTTGGGACAGACGGTTCATCCCGCACTTGATGCCGCTAAAGAGCTGATCCGCCGCGGCATTGACTGCACAGTAGTTAATGCACGGTTCGTGAAACCCCTCGACGAACAGCTCCTGCATGAGCTAATCACGCACCACGCGCTCGTTGTCACGGTAGAAGATCACGTGCTCCAAGGCGGCTTCGGCAGCGCCGTGCTGGAGTTCATGGCGGACGCAGGGCTATCCGCCCAGCAAACATTAATCCGCCTGGGAATTGGCGACAGTTTTGTTGAGCACGGCTCACAGCGCGAACTCAGACACAAACACGGCATCGACAAAGATGCTATTGTCGTTCGAGTTACTGCCGCAATGATGAAACGGCAAGTCCGGAAGCCGCAAAGTTCGCTCCCGTTTTCCGCCCTGCGTCACTGAATCCTCTAATCACGGAGAGTTGATATGACGAAATTTACTCTCGATGATTATCGCTATTTCTTAAAAGATTACATCCGCAAGAAGGTCGACTTTACTGAGACCGATCAGAATCGCGGAGTCCCCGCTCCACCTCTGGAAAAGCCTTTCCCGCAGGATGCCGCACGTATCGACCTGCCGCCTCCGGAGGAAATAATCCCGCAGTTCTGCGTCCCCCTGGGTGCGGCTGTCGCCGCGCGGCAAAGTCACCGCAAATACACGGACAAGCCGCTTGCACTCAACGAACTTGCTTTTCTTCTTTGGGCCACCCAAGGCGTAAGAAAAGTCGTTCATAATATGTGCACTCTGCGCACTGTGCCATCGGCAGGGGCCCGGCACGCTTTCGAAACCTATATCTACGTGCGCAGCGTGGAACATCTCGCAGAAGGTATTTACCGCTACCTGCCGCTCGAACATGAGCTGCTCTTTCTCTTTAGTACCGATAATTTTCCTAACGAACTCTCCGCCGCGTGCCTCGACCAATCTTTTGTTGGACACGCCGCATGCGTCTTTTTTTGGGCCGCCCTTCCCTACCGGATGGAGTGGCGCTACGACCTCGCCTCAGCCAAAGTTATTGCGCTTGATGCCGGACATATCTGCCAAAATCTCTATCTAGCCGCCGAAGCCATGGACGCCGGAGTATGCGCAATTGCCGCTTATGACCAAGAAGGCATAGACGCGCTTCTCGGCCTCGACGGCAAGGACGAGTTTGTCGTTTATCTTGCTGCGGCAGGCAAAAAGCTGGAGAGTAAATGATTGCCTGGCAAACCCGGAGCCCGCGCTTTGCATCTCCCTGCCGGTCCGATTACCGGCGGGGGTTGCGCGCTGAGAAAGCAGCCGCCGCTGATATTGCGTATTTCGCAGCTTCATGACATTGCTCAATGAGAGTTTGAGCTTGCCTAAGCGGCAAAGAACTATGACCAATTCTATCGAGCAAAGAGCGCACACGGCCACGAAAGGCGATATGGCGTTTTACGAACGCATTTCGCCGGTTTTCTGCGGAAAAAAGTTCTTTATTCCCCCGCCGTCAAAAACACCGGACGAACGCATACAGCAGCGCCTCGCCTGGAGAAATGAACGCTCTCTTTACAAACGTAAGAGCTCGCTGAGCGGCGAAGATATCATCTCCTGCTTTCATGCCGATGAACCTTATCCGGTATACTCCCGCGACGAGTGGTGGAGCGACTCTTGGGATGCTCTTGATTACGGACGGGAATTTGATGCGTCACGCCCCGTTTTCCCGCAGTTTGCCGAGTTGTGGCGCAGCGTGCCGCGCCCGCCTTTAGTCAATAACTGGGCAGAGAACTCCGCATACTGCAATTTTGCGGACCGGAATCGCAACTGTTATCTGATTACAAGCGCAAACGACAATGAAGACTGCTGCTACTCGTGGTGTCTCGTAAATTGCAAGAACGCCCTTGACTGCACTTGGACTACGGATTCCGAACTCGTCTACGAATGCGTCGATTGCCGGAACTGTTATGACCTGCGCTTCAGCCATTACTGCGAATCGGCAAGCGAAAGTGCTTTTTTATTTGACTGCCGCAGTGTTTCCCATTCGCTCTTCTGTGCTGGATTGCGCAATAAGAACAACTACTTATTCAACGAACCGCGTACTCGCGCTGAGATTGATGCAGCGTATGCTGCACTGCAAGGGAGCCGTATCCGCTACGAAGAGGCCTGGCAGAAGTTTGAGAAGCTGAAACAGGAGCTAAGCCCGAAGCGTTCACGCTATATTCTTGCCTCAGACAAAGTCATCGGCGATCACATTTTCAACTCAAAGAATATTCATTACGGCTTTGATGTTTACAGCACCGAAGATAGTGCTTATCTCCACGACGGGCTGAATGCCCGGAACTGCCGCGATATCTGCTTTTTCGACGGTGTCGAGCTTTGCTATTATTCAACAAGTTTAATCGGCTACGGCTACCGCTTTACCAACTTCTGCCGCAACTCCTCCGATCTCTTGTATTGCGACAACTGCCATAGCTGCGAATCCTGCTTCGGCTGCGCCGGTCTGAGAAATAAACATTGGTGTGTCTTGAACCGCCAGTATACAAAAGACAGCTACGAAAGATTGTGCGCGAGAATCATTTCGCGTATGCAGCAAGACGGCGAATGGGGCGAGTTTTTCCCGGCCCAGATGTCGCCATTCGCTTATAATGAAACTATTGCACAGGAGTACTATCCCCTGAGCGGCAGTCAAGCTGCCGCGCTGGGATTCCGTTGGCGAGACGAAGAGGACGCTGCTTCCGTTCGGTCATGCCGCAGCGCTCCGGATTCCATTACGGAAGTGGACGATGTATTTATTCAAGAAGTTCTTGCCTGCGCAGACTGCGGCGGGCGCTACAAGATAATCCTCCCAGAACTGCAGTTTTACCGCAGGATGAACCTGCCAATTCCTGGCTGCTGCTTTAAGTGCAGGAACAAGCGACGCTTAGCGCTCCGTCCACGGCGAAAGCTTGCCGCAAGGTCATGCGCAAAATGCCATGCGCAAGTTTGGACAAGCATTGCTCTGGAACAAGTCGTCTGCGAAACGTGTTATTCACTTCTGACTGAGTGAAAGTTCTCAGTTGCTGTCATGAGTCAAACAAGCGTGCTTAGAGCCTCGGGCATTCCACAACTGGCAGGAGTACCTTACAAACTTCTCGCTGGCCTTGACTTTGTCAGTTACGAAGAAAACAACCCCACCGAGAACGCACGTAAACTCAATGAGCACGAAGTGGATTTGGCTTTAATCCCGGCTGTTGATTATGCTCTGCACGGCGGTTATGTCGCCCTGGAATTCGGCATGGGCACACGCCGCAGGACGGACAGCATGGTGCTTTATGCAAACACTCCGCTGAGTTCGCTGAAAAAGGTGCATATTTACCAATGTTCCAGCTCATCGCTCGCCCTGCTCCGTCTGCTTTGCATCGAATGCTGG
>JAKPSH010000275.1 GCA_029555385.1 Pseudomonadota bacterium | reverse complement strand
GTCGCCCGCCTGGTGGTCCAGACCAATGGCGACGAATCAATGCGGGCGACGCGCTGCGGTTGGCAAAGGGTTGTGCCGGGTTTTTGATCTGTTCTGAAAGACGTGCTGCGGCGAAAGGGCGGCTTGGACGCGTTTGCACTTATTCCCGTAATTGAAACAGTGCAGAACCTCCAGGTATTCAGACATATTAAGGACAATCAAGAGAGGCAGCAGCGTCAAACTCTCCACCGCCCATGCGCGACTTCAGCTTTCACCCGCGTGACGCCACAAATACGCGGCAGTAAACCACTTTCAGGGGGAATTCTGGTTGCGACAGACTTATTCGCTTATTCTAAGGCTAGCCGGGTGCTGAAAAACCCGATTTTTGCCAATTTCTTCGTCGCGGGAAATTGCTGCGCTGCTCATCCCCCACTTTTTGCTGAAAGCTGACAAAGGGGCCGCAGTAAGGTTGCTGCAAAAAATGGGGGACTCCGCTGCTTGCCCAGCCACATTATGACAGGGCCGCTCCTCGAACTTGGCTCAAACTCGGCTTTTGCAATACCCTGCTAGGACAAAGTCTTCTGGCCCTTTTGCCAGTTTACCGGACAAGGCTCGCCGGTTTGCAGCGCATCAAGCGAACGAATGATTTCCGGCACACTGCGGCCGGTCGGCAGATCGTTGGCGCAGGCAAAGCGAATAACGCCTTCCGGATCAATAAGAAATGTTGCGCGCAGCGGCACTCCTTCGCTCTTGTGCAGAATACCGAGCGCGGAGGTCAGTTCCCGCTTTACGTCCGAGAGCAGCGGGAAGTTTACATCCTTCAAGCGTGGATCGGTGTTCTTCCAGTTCAGGTGCGCATACTTCGAATCGAGACTGGCCCCTAAGACGACGGCGTTTCGCGATGCAAATTGTTCGTGTTGTGCCGAGAACTCTTCAAGTTCGGTGGGGCAGAGCGGACTGAAATCAAGCGGCCAGAAAAATAGCACCAGCCACTTTCCAGGGAAGGATTCGTGAGTGATTGTGGCAAACTCGCGCCCGGGATCCCGGCTGATGCAGGCTTTAAGAGAAAATTCAGGAAGTTTATCACCGACAGTAAGCATTTCATCCTCCGCATTGTTTGGCGGTTTTAACGGTGGTCCTTGGCCTGCGCCAAATTATCGTGCAATGCGCATAAGTCGTTGGGCTATGCGGCGAGCTTACATGCTGAGACGGGATTCCCGCAAAACCCTCGCTATTTTGCGGCGGGAATAACGACAACGGGGCAGGGTGCTTCGCGGGAGAGTTTCTCTAAAACGCCGCCCATGATCATTGGTGCGATGCCGCTTCGAGTGTGCGCGGCAATAACTATAAGATTAACCTGTTTAGCGGCTGCATATTCGGCAATTTCAAGGTGGACAGCTTTTGCTGCGCGTAAGACAACAGTATCAACCTGGATTTCCTTCAAGTGTTTCTCGCGCAAGTCGCTAAGTTCATCCATTGCCTGCTTGTTAAGCTCCTCACGCACGCCGTGACTGTCCAACATCGCTAAAGCAAACTGAAACTGAGCGCTTTTTTGCCCAATGTCTTCCAACACCGTGAGCAGCGTTACCTTAAAGTTGTCCTTTCCCAAACTAGCGGCGAGTGTTCTTGCATATTCGAGGCATGCCTCGGCTTCATTTGAAAAATCAGTAGCGACAAGAACATGGACCATCGGGCTTTCCTTGATGATGCAGTAGCAATCTCCTGTATCTTCTTATATTCTACGGTTTCGACATTGAAAATACACATTCAGGAAATCAGCTTCAGGAGACATCGGCAACTAGTTCCAATCTACGACATCCGATTGTTTTTATAGGAAATGACGCTCGAACTTTTACAGGATCTGCTCCGGCAAAGAATTCTCATTATTGATGGCGCGATGGGGACCATGATTCAGCGCCTTAGGCTCGATGAAGCGGGATTCCGTTCATCACGCTTTCTGCACCACAAGTGCGATCTGAAAGGCAACAACGACATCCTGGTCTTAACCCAGCGTGAAGCAATTTCCGCCATTCATCGCGCGTATCTTGATGCCGGCTGCGATATCATTGAGACAAATACCTTCAACTCGAACTCCGTTTCTCAGGCCGACTACGAGACGCAGGATTTGGTGTATGAGCTGAACTTTGAAGCCGCGCGTTTGGTGCGGGGTCTTTGTGATGAATATGCAGTGCGGACGCCCCAGCATCCCCGCTTTGCTGCCGGTTCGGTCGGCCCAACGAACAAAACGCTATCTCTTTCACCTGACGTGAATAACCCAGGATATCGGGCCCTGACGTTCGATGAGCTTGCGGCGGCCTACGCCGAGCAGGTGCGCGGACTTGTTGATGGCGGCGTGGATATCCTGCTTGTCGAGACGATCTTTGATACGCTGAGCTGCAAAGCGGCGCTCGCCGCGATTCACGCGGAAAGCGCGCGCCGCGGCGCAGTGCTTCCCGTAATGCTTTCGGCGACGGTAACTGATCGCAGCGGTCGGATGCTTTGCGGCCAGACAGTGGAGGCGTTCTGGATTTCTGTGGCGCATACTCCGGGCTTGGTCAGTGTAGGTTTGAACTGCGCCTTTGGCGCCGATGAAATACGGCCTTATTTGCAGAGCCTGGCACAGGCCGCAGCAGTCCCCGTTAGTGTCTATCCGAACGCCGGGCTGCCCAACGAATTCGGCCAATACGATGAGACGCCCAAAAAGTTTGCTGATGCGGTTGAGGAGTTCTTCCGTGAGGGGCTGGTCAACATTGCCGGTGGCTGCTGCGGAACAACGCCGGAACACATGGCGCAGCTTGTGCAGCGTGCCAAGCATTATACGCCGCGCGCCTTGAGGTCAAAAGAGGCTCGGCTGGAATTAAGCGGGATTGACCCGCTGGTGCTGACCAAGGAATCAAACTTTCTTAATATCGGCGAGAGGACGAATGTCGCCGGCTCCAAGAAGTTTGCACGCTTGATTATCGAGAACAAACTGGAAGAGGCGGTGGCGGTGGCCCGTGAGCAGGTGGAGAACGGCGCCCAGGTGATTGATGTCAACTTTGACGAAGCGCTCATCGACGCCGAAGCGGTGATGCCGCGCTTCTTGAACCTGCTTGCTGCGGAGCCGGATATCGCACGTGTTCCGGTAATGGTCGACAGTTCAAAATGGAGCGTTATTGAAGCCGGTCTGAAATGTCTGCAAGGCAAGGGAATTGTTAATTCGCTGAGCCTCAAAGAGGGCGAGGCGGCGTTTGTTGAACTTGCGCGGAAAGTCCGCCTGTTCGGTGCGGCTTGTGTGGTGATGGCTTTCGATGAGCGGGGGCAGGCCGACACATTTGAGCGCAAGATTGAGATCTGCCGCCGGGCGTATGCGCTGCTCACGGAGCAGGCCGGATTTCAGCCGGAAGACATCATTTTTGATGCCAATATTCTCACCGTTGCAACCGGGCTTGCCGAACATAACACCTATGCGCTGGATTTCTTGCGGGCGGTGGAATGGATTAAGCGAAATCTGCCAGGAGCGAAAACAAGCGGCGGAGTAAGCAACTTGTCCTTTTCGTTTCGCGGCAACGACACCGTACGCCGGGCAATGCATGCAGTGTTTCTTTTTCATGCAGTCAAGGCCGGTCTGGATATGGGCATTGTCAATGCTGGACAGCTTGAGGTTTACGAAGAGGTGCCGCCGGAGTTTCGTGAACTCATCGAAGATGTGTTGTTCGACCGGTGCGCCGATGCTACTGAGCGCCTGGTTGAGTTCGCTGAGCAGCTAAAGGACGGGGGCAAGGCCGGAAAATCCGCGCCGGATGCTGCGGCATGGCGCAGCGGCCCCGCCGTGGAACGGCTTAAATATGCATTGATTAAGGGAATCACGGATTTTATCGATCAAGATGTTGAGGAAGCGCGCCAAGCGTTTGCTGACCCCCTGGAAATCATCGAAGGCCCGTTGATGGACGGCATGAATCACGTGGGGGATCTTTTCGGGTCCGGAAAGATGTTTTTGCCGCAAGTGGTTAAGAGCGCGCGAGTAATGAAAAAAGCAGTAGCCTATCTCGTGCCGTTTATCGAAGCCCGGCAGTCTGCCTCGGGTGCGATGAAAAAGGCAGGAAAACTCCTGCTGGCCACGGTGAAAGGCGATGTGCATGATATCGGCAAGAACATCGTGAGCGTCGTGCTTGCTTGTAATAACTATGAAGTAGTCGATCTGGGAGTGATGGTCCCGTGTGCGGCAATTCTGGAGGCGGCGCTGAAGGAGAACGCCGATTGCGTGGGGTTAAGCGGATTGATTACGCCGTCTCTTGAAGAGATGGCGCACGTGGCTTCAGAGATGGAGCGCGGCGGTATGAAAATACCGCTGCTGATTGGTGGCGCAACGACGTCGGCAAAGCACACGGCGGTCAAAATTGCGCCTTGTTACAGCGGCGGTGTGATTCATGTGCGTGATGCGTCAAAAGCCGTGCCGGTCATGGGCAGTCTGCTCAATCCAAATGTGCGCGGCGCTTATTTGGCTAAGATCGGTGAGGAATACGAACGGGTTCGTGACGAATTTGCGGCGCGAAGCACCGAACGGGAAATGGTGACATTGGAGCAGGCCCGGCGAAATAAGCCAGCTTTCTCCTGGAGTGCCGATAATATCTGCACGCCGAAGAAGCCGGGTTTGCACGTGCTCCGGAATTTTCCGCTCAGCGAACTCCGGGCCTTTATTGATTGGTCGCCGTTTTTTCATGCGTGGGAGATGCGCGGCAAATATCCGGATATTTTCGCTTCGCCAGATACAGGAGCTGAAGCAAAGAGTCTGTTTGCCGATGCAAACGCCATGCTCGATCGCTTGATTGCGGAGAACAAGCTTCGTGCTGCGGGGATCTTTGGCATATTTCCCGCTAATACTGCCGGGGACGATGATATTGAAGTGTACGCCGATGCCGGGCGAAAAGAAGTGCTGGCGCGCTTTTACATGCTGCGTCAGCAAGGAGCGAAGCGTGCAGGGAAGTTCAATTTATCGCTTGCTGATTTTATTGCGCCTAAGGCCAGCGGCATCGGCGACTATGTCGGGGCCTTTGCGGTAACCGCCGGTTTGGGAGTTGAAGGGATTGTCCGGGAATACGAAGCGCGTCATGACGATTATAGTGCGATCATGGTGAAGGCGCTGGCGGACCGGCTGGCCGAGGCTTTTGCCGAGCACCTGCACAAGCTCGTGCGGACGGAGTACTGGGGTTATGCCGCCACGGAGAACTTAACGAGTGCACAACTGATTCGGGAAGAATATACCGGCATCAGACCGGCATTCGGCTATCCGGCCTGCCCGGATCACTCAGAAAAGCTGACTTTGTTCCGTCTCCTTGGGGCGGAAGATCAAGCAGAAATCCGCCTTACGGAAACTTGTGCGATGTATCCAGCAGCATCGGTGAGCGGGCTGTATTTTGCGCATCCAGAAAGCCGGTATTTTGGCGTAGGCAAGATTGCTTGCGACCAAATTGAAAACTACGCGGCGCGAAAAGGACTGGCGCTTAGTGATGCGGAGACCTGGCTTGCGCCTTACTTGAGCTACAAATGAACTGCGAAACTTGCGGCTGCATGTTTGACGTTAGCGCGCACGAAGCGGAAATGTACCGCCGCTTTGGCTTTCCGCCCGAAAACATCTGTTTTGAATGCAGCGCCAAGCATAAGATCGCTTTTCGCAACGGCCGCAACATGTACCGCCGCAAATGTGACGCGACCGGCGAGGATATTCTTTCCATCTATTCTCCTGATAAGCCTTTCCAGGTGTATAAGAGCGGCGCCTGGTACAGCGACTCCTGGGATGGGCTGGATTATGGAACAGAGTATGATTTCAGCCGCAGCTTTTTTGATCAGTTTGCGGCCCTGAAGCTCCGTGTGCCGCGGCTGGCGCTGACCAATATGCAGGCAGAAAACAGCGAATACTGCAATATGACCTATGGCAACAAGAACTGCTATCTGGTTTTCGGCGGGGATTTTAATGAAGACACGATGTTCGGTACGCTTTGCATGCATAACCGGAGCTGTCTGGACTGCGATTTCAGCAATTATAACGAGCTTTGCTGCGAGGTATCGGACTGTATCCGCTGCTATGGCTGCTGGTTTGCTTTTGATTGTGCAAACTGCACCGATTGCGCTCTGATCAGTGACTGCACGGCATGTCAGGACTGCATCTTGTGCTGCAACCTGGTGCAGCGGCGCTGGTGCGTTAGAAACAAGCAGCTTTCCAAAGAGGAGTATGCAGCGGAGAAAGCAAAACTCCTCGATGGTTCATATACGTCGCAGCGGCGTTGTACAGATGAGCTGCGCGAGCTTCGTCAAAGGCGTATCGTCAAGCATTCGCACTTAGTCTCCTGTGAGAACGTAAGCGGCGGTTATATCAAGAACTCGCGAAACTGTTTTAACGCTTACGATGTCTCGGACAGCGAGGATGTTGTGGATGCGGTCTTCGCCATTGAAGCCAAGGATTGCTTTCGCTGTGCTTTGATCGGACATGGCAGTGAACAGTGCTTTAACATGATGTCGGTCATTCGCAGCGTGGACAGCGCATGCTGCTTCATGACCGCAGACTGTTCCAGCGCATGGTACAGCGACTGCGTGATTAACTGCGGTGATGTGTTCGGCTGTGTTTCGCTCCGCCACAAGCGCTATTGCATCCTTAATAAGCAGTATAGTGCAAGTGCTTATCACGAGCTGCGGGAGAAGATCGTGCAGCAGATGAAGGCGCGCGCAGAATGGGGCAGATTCTTCCCGAAAAGCATGTCATGTTTTGCCTATAACGAAAGCACGGCGCAGGACTACTATCCGCTGAATAAGGTATCTGCCTTGCGGGAAGGTTTTTCCTGGAAGGAGGAAGAGAAGGGGGAGCGGCGGGCGCCGACGTGTGTTCCCGATGATCGAATCCAAGAAGTTGCCGATTCAATTACGCGCGAAGTGCTGCAGTGCCTGGCGTGCGGCGGTAATTACCGCATAACGGCGCAGGAGTTCAAGTTCTACCGTGCCGAAAACATTCCCGTGCCGCGGGACTGCCCGAATTGCCGTCACCTGCGGCGGCTGCATCAGCGCAACCCACGTAAGCTGTTTGTGCGCAACTGCGCAAAATGCGGCGGGGCGATTGAATCGACTTATGCTCCCGAACGAACGGAGGTCGTATATTGCGAGAGCTGTTTTCAGCAGGCAGTTTATTAGAGCTGAAACAGCTTTTTGTGCGCTGCCGTGCGAGATGAAAATAATTATTCGCTGTAAAGCTGAAGCTTGCCGCCGCGAAAAACCATGAGATCCAGGGGGAACAAGGCCAGACGGTTTTCCATTTTAAGCTGTTCGTCGGGAAGTGCCACTTCGTTTTGCCGCTTTAGCGCTTGTGCAACCGCTCTGGGGCCGTCAAGGTTCGTGTTTTTTTCAAAGACCTCAAGAATTGCCGCCATGCTGGCAAAACAGGTATAAACCGGAGCGGTCGCTTCAGCTAATCGAAAAAGTCCGGCGAGTTCGTTGAATTTCTGTTTATTCAACGAAGGCATAACAAATACCAGGCCCTCCAGCGCCTGAGCGCCGGCGGTATCAAAGTTCGTCCTGCCGTAAGCCCAAAAGTTGGAAAGCCGTGGAGTGTTAATATTCAGCTCACGAATCTGCCGCAGCATGATGCCGATTTGCTGCAAACCGAGGTTGACGAAAATTGCATCAGCCGGATCCTTTCGAGTGCGCAGAAGAAGCGGACGGAAATCCAGATCGGTCAGTTCAACCTCATGGTTGATGATTTCGCCTGAAGTCTTGTTGATCAGTTCATCCCTGAAGGAATCAAGCATCGACTGAGGATATTCACTTGCGGCGGTAAACGCCGTGACACGGCGCAGTCCCTGCTGGGCCGCATAATGAGCTAATTTCCTTCCTTCAAGTTCCGAAGAAGGCCAGAACTGAAAGGCGTAAGGATTGCCGGACAGAAAATCACGGTGACCGAGCACGCCCAGATGCGGAATTCCTGCGTGAGCCGATGCGGCGTTGATCGGCATAGCGGCATAGCTGCCTGCGCTCAATAATGCCCAGGGTTTTTCGAGAAGGAAGCGCTGGAACTCGGCGGCCGCGATTTTTCCTTCACCGCGGCTGTCGCCGTAGATGAAGTTAAGTCGGTAGCGTCCGATGCGGTTCTGGGGCGCGCGCCATTTGCGTGCAAGCTCATAACCATCACGGCACTCGATGCCGAGCTGCGAAAACGGGCCGGAGAGGGCGG
>JAKPSH010000270.1 GCA_029555385.1 Pseudomonadota bacterium | reverse complement strand
GCACGGCAATCCGATTTCCTGCTATGTATTGACCACTTGTCAAGCTCGGAACGGGTTGAATTTTAAGTTTTCATTATCCTCCTTACAATCATTTTCTGCGGACGAGAAAAAAGCATTTGGGACGAAGAGATTTTGCTGTGCGACGGTGGATCAATCTGCTATCCGCGTGTTCAACTAACCGCAATTCCATGAATCGTCACGGGGCTACCTCTCTCTACGGACGTGGGTTGTTAGCCACAGAGGAAATACGAGGGTTCCCCTCTCTCATCAACGAGTTTTTTCTCCTCGTACCCAAATGCCAAACCATTTATGCTGCACACTGTTCAAGCTCGGCATGAGCTTGGATTCCAACAGCCCAGACAAATCCGGCAAATTCGCGAGCAATTGCCGTAACAACTTTGCATTGCTCTTTACGGCGCGCCGCAAGCCTGTAATAGCGTTTGTGCAAACGTCTCATCGCTTTAAAGGCTATCTCACAAACTGCTTCCGAAGCATTCTGCGCCTTCCTTTTCCAATGCTTGGTTTTGTATGGAGCGTGCCGCGCAGCCCATGAGCCTTCAATCAATAAGCGTCGGACACGGCGATTGCCGCACTTAGTGATCGTTCCGCGCTTAATACTGTTCCCTGAAGAGTATTCGCTAGGAATCAGTCCAACGTAGCTCATGAACTCCGGTGCCGACGAGAATCTTCTAAAGTCTCCTACCTCTGCGACTATCGTAGCCGCCGAAATGACATCAAAACCACGCAGTGCCATCAAGGCATCGACGATCGGTTTTGCCGGCCAATCCGGTAAAAGCTCCCGAATCTGCTCTTCCAGTATCTCAATCCGCTTCTTCGCAAAACCAACAGCATCTACGCAGTTCTGCAACACCACCCGCTGCTCCGCAGTGTCAAACTTGATATCCTCAAGCCAACGATAAAATGCCCAAGTCCAGTTCGTTTTGCCGGAAAATCGTTGGCCATGACGCAGTAAGAAGGACAACAACTGTTGTCTCGCTGTTACTGAAAAGCGAACGGCATCCTCGCGGGCACGAATCAAATCACGCATCGCTTCTTGCCCAATCCCCGGAACAGCTATTGCCGTCAGTTCGCCCGCCCGGCCAAGGCGAGCTAGCTTTCTCGCATCTCTTTTGTCGTTCTTTATCCGTTCCCCAGGCTTCTTCGGGATCAACGATGGCGCAACAACTACACATTCAACTCCCAACTGCGTCAGATACCGGTAAAGTGCATATCCACACGATCCTGCCTCATAGTAAAAACGCAGATGGCGCCTGCTTTTCTTTAAGTCCAGCACCATTCGTTTGATCGCTGGCTGTTCATGCCTAATCTCTCCCAAATAAACGCATTCCTTACTCCCCTCCGCAGCTACTGCCGCGGTCAGTCTATCCATATGGACATCGATCCCTACGTGATTTATCATTCCCATGACCCTTCCTCTTAGCTTTACGTTTGGCTCTTTACGTCAACATTCTTTATTTTGACTATAACCCAAGAACCGTCGAGCTCTGGAAGGGTCAATACATATAGTCT
>JAKPSH010000049.1 GCA_029555385.1 Pseudomonadota bacterium | reverse complement strand
AGTCGCCGATTCGAATGCGGCTTATATCGCCGGAAGCCTGACACAAGCCGGGTTCAATATCCGCGGTATTTCTAGTACCGGGGACGATATCGCGCAAATTCTAGCAGAACTCGGCCGCGCCTGTGCTGATGCGGAACTTGTTGTGACGACCGGCGGTCTTGGGCCGACAAGCGATGACCTGACGCGCCAAGCTTTAGCCCAAGCGAGCGAAACATCACTCGTGCTTGATGCGCAAGCTCTGGCCAAGCTCGAAGCCCATCTTAAGCGCCGCCAAGCGGTGCTCAACGAAAATAATTTGCGCCAAGCACACTTTCCCGAACGTGCGCTGGTTATCCCGAACCGCAGCGGCAGTGCAGACGCCTTTTTAACGGAGATCAATAAGAAAGACGGTAAACGTGTAATGGTGTTCTCGCTGCCGGGAGTACCGCTGGAAATGCGCGTGCTGATGGACGAAGAGATCATCCCGCGCTGTCGTGCATTATTCGGGGCGCAGCGTCCGTATCATGCGGAGTACTTGAAATGTTTCGGGCTGGGCGAGGCTCATATCGGCGGCCAAATTGAACGCTGCGCGCTGGATGACGCCGTCAATGTCGCATATCGCCCGCGTTTCCCGGAAATATTGCTGACGCTGACCATCCGCGGCAGAGATGAATGGCCGGAGGCCCGCGTGAGGGAGACTCTTAGGCAGTCGGCAGAGAAAGTGAAGCTGGCGCTGGGCCGAGATTACGTGTTCTCCTCAGTGCCGGAAGAAAGTCTGGCCCAGGTAGTCGGTTCTCTGCTTGTCAGTAATTCGGCAACAATTGCTTGCGCAGAATCCTGCAGCGGCGGGCTTCTTGCGCATGAGTTCGTTTCCGTCCCGGGAGCTTCGGCGTTCTTTGTTGGCTCGATCGTCGCTTATGCCAACCGTGTTAAAGAGTCCTGCCTTGGGGTCAAGCACGAGACAATTCAGAGTTTTGGCGCTGTTTCGGCAGAAACCGCTGCGGAAATGGCATGCGCGGCCCGGACAATAATGGGTTCGGATTTCGGTGTTTCCGTCACAGGCATTGCGGGTCCTGGAGGAGGGACTGTAGATAAGCCGGCAGGTACGGTTTGGTGCAGTGTCGCGCACCCGAAAGGTGTTTACACATGCCGCTTGCGCCTAAGTTGGGGGCGCGACTATGTGCGGCGCTACAGCACTTTCTATGCGCTTGACCTCGTGCGGCGCTTTCTTCTCCGGCTGGAGCTGCCGCAGGCAAGTTAGCGGATTGGCAAGCGGTTATATTATCCCGCGCCCTCCTTGTCTCGCCTAAAATCAGTCAGCCTTGTTCGGGAGCCTATCTTTTAAGGCTAGTCTCGATGGGGAATGGCGACGACGAGTAAAACACGCAGTGTTTAAGCCGGTTATCGCTGCTGTCATCATCTCGTGACAGAAAAATCAAGCTGCTTACTAGACTATACCAGTCGAGGGTGGTGTATGCTGCTTAGGACGTCAGATTTAGAAGTAGCGCCGCCGGTTGGTTAAGGGTGGGAGGGTATTCATGCGGTTTTAGCCGTTAAGTCTCAAGCCGTAGGGAGTACTGGAAGATGGAAGCGCTGAACAATGATGCGGTAACGGAAAATGTAGGCTCAGTGCTTGCGGATTTCGGCCTCAGCGACGTGGAGGTGCTGGTCTATCGCGCTCTGCTTGCTTTAGGCTCCCGCCCCGCAAGCGCCATCGCGCAGAAATCCGGATTGAAGCGCGGACAAACTTACAATGTCTTACAGGGTCTTACTGCAAAAGGAATAGTTCAGGAATTCCTTAAGAGCAGTGTGCGCCATTTTACATGCAGCCCGCCGCAGACTCTGCTTTCCATTTTGCAGCACCGCGAGGAGAAAATCGCGTTGCAAAAGCAGAAGCTCCTGCAAGTCATTCCGCATCTGGAACGGCTGCGAAACCCCATATCGAGTCAACCGAAGGTGCGCTGTTATCAGGGAATCGAGGGTATTAAGGAAGTTTTCGAAGACATGATTCGCGTACCCAACCAGAACATCTATGGCCTGACCGATATTGAATATAGCTGGACGTTCATTGACGGTGAAGGACGGGATTGGATTAACAGCTTCATCGCCCGCCGCTCAGCGCGAAACATCTGGTGGCTGGGCATCATGAACAACTCCGAAGCTACGCAATATGCTTTAAAAACCCGGAAATGGGCCAAGCGCCAGGTGCGGCTGATTGAAGGGCTGAACTTGCGAGTGGAAATCGACATCTACGGTCCCAAAGTAGCTATTACTTCGACTACCGGGGAGATGCTGGGTATCATTATCGAAAGCGAGGCAATTGCCGACACCTTGCGCAGCATTCACCAGAGCGTCTGGAATTTGCTGCCCGAATATGCGCCGCCAAACGGCGCTTGACCGGCCAAGCGATATCCCGGTGAGCGAAAATTGGCCAAAGACGCAGGCCTAACGGAGTAAGGCTAAAGCATTTTTCAGAACCTTCTGGCGCTTTTTGGCGTTGCAAGTTCTAGAAAAAGCTCTATCCTCCGTAGCTTTCGCCTTCGCCAAGGCTGCGGCGGACAGGTTAGCGAAGGAGGATCTCGAATCGGCAGATACGA
>JAKPSH010000242.1 GCA_029555385.1 Pseudomonadota bacterium | reverse complement strand
CGGAGTAACCGCGCTGCTAAAAGACACTTCCTGAAGCATCGCCTGTGCCGGATACGCCGAGAGCTTTTTCACTTCCAAATTGACGTATCCAGCCAGATCCATCAAATAACGCATCGTTTCCGGATGAAGCGGCCAGACATGCGATGGATCGCGAAAGTAATTATGACAGAGCGCGCTCAGCGATTCTGTATTAATTGTTTCAAATACCACCCGGCCGCCGGGAACGACTTTCTGCAATCCCAGCCGTAAAAGCCGGGTTAGCTGCTCACGCGTCAAGTGTTCGATAACCTGTATGGCGATGATGCCGCCTAAGCTCGCATCCGCCGCGTGCAAAAGATGCTCAATACCATCCTCCACGCGGACATCAAACCCGCCATTGCGGCAGCACTGCGCCATCGCCGGGTCAAGCTCCAGCGCATAGCTCAAAACTCCCGCTTCCCTGAAGACTGTTTGCAGCTCCCCACGCCCAGAACCAATCTCGAGCACCGGGACCACCGCATTAGAAAAGAAATCTGCATAAGGACGAAGACGCTCGATAATTTCCTGCCGCTCACCGCGGAACCGGTTTTCCAAAAGCAAATAACCATAATCCGCTGGGGATGCCGTTTGTGCAGCCTGCGGCTGATTCTCTGTAAGCGCATCATTGCGGCACGGTTGAGCCGGGGCGCTGAGCTGCGAAACAATCGCCTCTAAACCACGGGCAACTGAGTCTAAAGTGCGAAGGCGCGTCTCTTGCTCTAGCTGGCGCTGCTCAAGCAAGGTTTGCTTTTCAGCAAGCTCGGTACGCACCAAATCCAGCGCATCGCCAATACGCCTTTCCAGTGCATGCAGCGAGAGGCGCAGATCATCGTCATTTCGCTCGTCGCGGCCGTCAATCGCACGGCTTAGCTCGTTCAAACAGCGCACTACTGACGCTTGAAACTCCGCCTCAGTTTTCAAATAATGCTTAAACTCAGAACCGAGAATAAAAGCACGCAGCGCCGAAACAAGCTTACGCCAAAAGGACGCCTTTTCTTGGCCCGGAAAAGACGACATAGGATAGGCATGATTCCGGTTTGCGCTGTTTAAGTCAGCCGAATGAATCAGCAGTGATTTCACTAACATCCTCCTGCATGAGGTCCTTTTGGGGCAGGTCTTAACATATTTTGTCAATTATGTGAAAAGCAATTACGGATGTGGTAAGTAACAAACTCGCTCATTCTCTTCTTCCAACGGTTAATTAACAAGCCGCTGCTGCTTTAGAGCCAGGCCTTAAACAGGAAGCTTTGCAGCCGCAGTGAGAGTATGCTTCAGGTTAATTTCTATTTTCTATCTGCCATCCACCAAGATCTATCGCCTGTTGTCCTGGAAAAGGATCACTGCTTGGATGATTCCGCAAGAGCTGCCAAGCAGCGATCCTTTTCCTTTCCCCTTACCCCTCATGGAGGTACGAGCGATGACCCGGGATATAGAAAATCGGTGGGTGTGCGAGCCGCAGATTACCGTGCGGATTCCGCAGAAGAGTCCGGAGGTGCTCTACGACACGGCGGGCCGGCTGGGATTTACCTGCGACGATACCACAAGCGAAAAGGGCTTTTCCGCCGGCAAGAGATTGGTGAAGCGAAACGCCGTTTACGAGTGCGAGCTGTTTCGCTTCCTCTGCGTGGTAGAGGAGCCGTCGAACACGTTCTTCTTGGAAGCAGTGGTGCAGACTCCGGTTCCGGCAGAGAAGCTCCCTGAGGGTTTCAAACCTGATGCCGGGGGCTTCATCCGGTGCGAGACCCACAGCATCAACACGCTGATCAAGTGGGTCTACTCCGTCTCGGCTCTGCTCGGGCTGGAGGTTCCGGACAGCTTCAACGAGCTTGTGCGCTGGGGTTATATTCCGGCGGGCGGTTCGCTGGCGTCCGCATCCAGTACCGCCGGGCGCAAGCTGCGGACCTGGTAAGCGAAATCTTTCGGCAATGTACATCCTGGGCTTCCCTCGTGTGGGGGGAAGCCCAGGACTTACGGTTCAACACATACTCTCACTTGCCGTAATGCCTTTCGAAAAAACACTAAGAAGCTTTACGCACCAAGCACGATGCTATCCGAAGAAATGATAACGCACGAACAGCAGATAAACCCAGGGAATGATGGCCATGAAAAGGTAAATACAGGAAAGAAATCCGATCAAATCCTTTACCCAGCGGGCGCGTTTCGCCAAAACGGTAAGCAGAATAACCAACATCACCGCAAACAGCTTGACGACAACCAGCGCTTGATGCGGACCGACTTGCTCCATTAACGAACGCATCAACGGATTTCCTTCAGCAGACACGCCGAAGCGAGTCATGCCCATCGACGTCAGCACACCGTCGAAAACCTGCAGGGACCCTAAAAATATGCCAAAAAATATAAAATCACGTGAAGGCGCTTCTATTTCAATGACCACGGCCGCACGGCGCGGAAGGCGAAGTATAACTGTCGCCTTCCTCCGTTTCTTATGCGACTTCTCGTCCAGACCGGCTTTTTCGATTAAACGGGTTGCCGTAATATCGAAAACATAAGTTTTACCGCGCGGAGCATCCAGCTGCTTCGCCCGGGGAATATTGTACCCCTCTTCCGCGGAGAAACTGAGATCGCTGAACGGCTTGCGCCCAGGAAGCACGGGTTGGCCATCGTCCTTGCTTTCTGAACCTTCCGCTCCAAGCGGCCCATAAAGCTTGACGTAGACGATAATCTCTTCAGCAGACTTGGGCCGCGATTTGGGCGACTTGGCCAGAAGGCGCATAATCAGCTCATTAAGCCAGCTGGGAACATGAGGATTCCGCTCCCGGGGCGGGATTACCGGCTCTTCCAGGTGCCTGCGCATGAGTTCGCCAGGCCACTCATGCTCAAAGGGAACGTCTCCCGTAACCATTTCATAGAGCACAACACCTAAACTGTAAAAATCAACCGCCGAATTCAGTTTTTTGCCCAGCCAAATCTCAGGAGCCATGTAGCAGACTGACCCGACTTTTTGTGTCTTTGTCGTAAGCCGCGAGTATTTATCACGAGCAACTCCAAAGTCGGTAATCTTGATCTCTCCCTCTTTCATTACCAGAATATTCGCTGGCTTAAGATCGCGATGGATGATGCCGAACTCATGAATTACGCGCAGTCCCTTGCAGATTTCAATGATGATTTCCGCAATTTGCCGCTCAGTAAAAGAGTATTTATCGAGCAAGCTTTCCAGCGAATCGGAAGGAACATACTCCATTGTAAAGAATATTTTTCCTTCGTCGGTTCCTATTTCATAAGTCTTGACGATATTCTTGTCTGAGACCTTGCTCATCAACTGCACTTCGCGCAAGAAGCGCTTGACATAGCTCTTATCCTCAGCGAATTGCCGGTGAAGCATCTTTAAGGCGACTTTCTTTCCATCGCCTTGGATGTCTTTGACGAGATAAACGGAGGCCATACCTCCGCTGCCGATAAGCCTTTCGACTTCGTAACGGCTAGCAAGTACCGTCCCGGGATGCAGGGTCTCCGTCGCAAAGAACGACTGTTCGTCCATAGTCACGGGCGGCAACGACTCCTCGATTATTGGGCCTCACTAACGCCAAGTTCATCGGCATTCTGCCGGCGGCGATACTCCAGCTCCTTACTATCCGGCAAGTCCTGACGCAGATTGGCCATCTTTTCTGTCAGCTCGGCACGCTCACTATCGTAAATCTTTTGCAGTTCCCTCCGGCGCTCGCTGCGCATCGGCGTCGGATGCGTCAAGAAACCTATATGCTTATTGAGCTGGCTGTTGTAGCGCTGCAAATTATCGTAAGTTACTTGATCTTCGACGAGTATATCGACCAGACGCGCAACATTCTCAGCAATAGCAATGGTCGCGCTCTGTTCAAGTTCGATGCGCTTTTTCTGCATCTCGCGGCCCAATGAACCCATTGCTGAAGCCAGCGTCATATCGCTGGGAGCCTGCTGCCAGCGATCGACAGCATCTAAATACTTCGCCGAGACCTGCGTATACTCATTCTTTTTCTGCCGCACATCTTCGCTGTGCTCAGCAATTCGATCCGCCAGTTTTGCTAAATTCTTATTCGTGGCTTCACGTTTAAAACTGAGCCATAGATTAAGATCGACTTTAGCTTTCTCCAGCTCTTCCGCCGTCTTTTTCATGGCCAGCTCTGTAGTCTGCTGTTCGGCTTTGAGGTGAGCGCGTCTTTGCTTGAGTTCGTTATCATCAATCAAAACCAGTGATTCAGTTTTCGCGGCAAGGTCCGCGATCTTGTTCCGGACTTCGTTCTTTTCGTCGGCAAGACGCGAGATTTCGTCTTTCGTCAATATTTTCTGTACGGCGGGCTCTGCCTCTTTGACTTTGGCTTTTCCCGCCGCATCGCGAATATTTCCCACCTTTTGCGTTTCATCCTCCCATACGATGGGCTGATCCGGCGCGGCCGGCGCTTGACCTTCGCTGAGCATCTGACCCCCTGGAAGGGCAGGATTCTGCAAATCATTCACCCGCTGTTTCAACGATTCAACCGCTCGTGTTTCTTCATCGCTCAGCGCCGGCTGCGGGCTCGGTAATGGCGACGGTGAAGGAATCCCGGCAGGCATCTGTTCCCTGGTCTTGTTCGGCTCTAAAATAGCGGCCAAAGCCTCCGCGCTTGGTTCTGTTGGCGCCGGAGTTTGCTGCGTTGCATGTTCTGCCGCCATTTTTGCCGCGGCATCAGGAACAGTGCTGCCGACATCAATTACCGGTGCCGGTTCTGTCGGCACAACCGGTAATTCTTTGCCTTCCCCGAAAACCCCCGTCTGCCGCTGAGCAGCCCAATCAGCGATCTCTTTACGCAGGTCATTATGTTTTATGGTATACATCGGTGCTACCGACGGCGTCCTGAGCGGGTTTGTCTGGTGCGCCAAGTTCACTTTTCGTCCCGGCTCCTTAGTTTTCAGCAGCGCATAGCCGACACCCATAAGAATCACTAGAAGCATCGCCACGATGACATACTGCATCTTTGTCAGCTGTTCGTTTTCTTGCTGATAAGCACGTTCATACTGACGCAGTGCCTCCGCCTCGGGCTCGCGGCCGGTGGACTGAACGGTGTCCGCAGCCGGCACGGCTGTTTCATTAAAAAATCCCGTTTCTTCCTCAAGCGGCAGAAACTCTTCGCTTGCACCCGCCGTCTCTTCACCGGCAGCACCGAGAAAGGCCTCAGGAAATTCCGTCGAAGTTTCCTGCACCAGAGTTCCCGCGGGCTCGGTTGTTGAATCCTGCGCTTCTGCCGGTCCGGTCTCCACCGCCGCCGGTTCGTCCGATGCCGCACCCGCAGGCTCCGCCGGCACAGCCGCAGCCTCTTCCGAAGGAGCAGCGGGCTCGCTCTGAGCCGACGGCCGCTCGTCAGCATGCCCGGCCGAGCTTTGTTCTTCTTTAGTTGAAAGCTTAACCGTATCCATCAAGGCGGGAAGATCGCCCACTTCGGCGTTTGTCGAAAGCCGGCAAGAGACAGCATCACCTTCCGGGTATTGGATGCTAAACTCTTCATTGTCGAGCATGACGGCTTCGACAATCTGCACGGTAACATTGTCCGACCCGCCTCGCTCAAGCGCAAGCTGCACGAGCTTCTTTACTGCATCTTCAATATCCGGCGCAGCAAGATTTTCGAGGATTTCTTCTTCAAGCACCAGATTATAAAGCCCGTCCGAGCAGAGCAGGAACTTATCTCCGGGCTGCGTTTCTTCTGGCAGCTGGCGAATTTCAACCTCCACGAATTCGGTTGGTCCCAGCGATCGAGTGAGCATGTGCGCAATCGGATGATTGGCCGCCTCTTCGGGCGCAATGGCCCCGGTGTCAACCAGCTCCTGCACCAGCGTATGATCCCGGGTAAGCTGGTCGAGCCGTCCCTCCCGGTAGCGATAGATTCTGGAATCACCAACATGCGCAACAACCGCATGGTTTCCAACGAAGCCAAGCACCACCACGGTGGTGCCCATGCCTTGAAATTCCTCATCTTGGCTGCTGCGCAAAAAGATAAGCTGGTTTGCCAGCTCAATCGCCGACTTCAATGAGGCCAAGGTCAATGCAGCGGAATCGTCAAATGCTTCTTGCGAGATAACACTGACCGCCAGAGAAGACGCCGTGGCTCCTCCTCGCGCCCCCCCCATACCGTCAGCAACAATATAAAGTGTGACGTTGCCGGTATGCGCAATACCGAAAGCATCCTGATTCTCTTTGCGGCGGCACCCAATATCCGAGATAACCGTTTCCCGGAATTTGAAGCGCCTCGTACTTGCGCCGTCTGCCGGCTGAGTATCCACCGTTGCCAAAACTCTCAGCACCCCATTTGCGAAAAACCGTTTGCGTCTTGATTCGAAAACAAAAAGACCGAATTGCCTCGGCCGCAAAACATCTATGCAATTATGATGATACCTTTATTTAGACTCAAGAAAAGACAAAGAGGCTCCAACAAAAAAGCACCTGTATTTACAATAATTTTAGTGGCACTATTGACCCAACTGCGACTTCTCTCAGAGACGTATCGCGGAGTGAAAATAATAAAGCGCTTAAATGTCTTGCATAACCACTATTTGACCAGACGTGCAAAGGGCTCTCCCCGGGTAAGCTTAGCTGTGGTGATGCGCTTGCCGGCCTTAACCGCAACATCTCTGCTTGTATAGGGACCGACAAGGACACGGAAATACGTCTTGCCCTGGATGTCTGCCCTCTCCAATACCGGAGCAAAACCCGCCGCTTTCAGGCGGGATGTTACCCTGGCTGCGTCCTTAGCCGACTTGTCAGCAGACGCCTGCACATACCATCCAGGAGCGATAGATTTTGTCGCAACAGGCGCCAGCTTCTTTGCCGCCGCTGAGCCGTCATTCGTCCCCGTCGCCTTCGCGGGCGGAAGACCAGCAGCTTCAGTATTCTGTTCCGCAGCCGTTGAAACGGTATTAATCTTAGAATTCGCCGGCAACGCCGCAACTTTGGTCCGTGACTCAACTGTTTGCTGCGGCTCGGTTTGTCCCCTGCTCTGCACTGCCTTTTTTAGGCCGTTTTGTTGGCCTTCGCCAGCGGTTATCGCGCCCGAGAACAACTCCAAGGCCGGTTTCCCGGCAAATCCTGGACTGCTTGCGCTGCCTGCCTTGAGTGCCGAAAAATCAAATCCGGATTCCGTATTAGCCTGCTCCACCTGATTCTTCCCGGCACGGCTGCCCGGACTTGATGTGTTATTCTCTACTTTTGCACCATAAGAATTAGCCGCGTTTGAACTCGCACCATCGGCAGCGGTCCCTGCCGACGGAAGCGCCACAGGCTGAACCACGGGAAGACGCACGCTTTGTTCGGCATACTCCTCAAAGGCCGCAGCCAGACCCTGGCTCCGTCCCCGGTGGAAGCCAAAAATAAAAACCGTAAGCATGGCCAAACCGGCCAGCAGCCAGAGCGAAATCATTTGCACGAAACTAATCCGCAGCTCCCAAGGCTCCCGGCTCACACGTCCGGCGCGGGACATCCCCGCCAAATTTCCCGGCATCTGCAGCGACTCGATACTAACAGCCATGCAACTGGCTCCTTTATGCAAATCGAAACGATCTCATTGTTCCGGGCAGCGCCTGGCCCGCCGCAAGAACTAATCTATCTTTAGTACGAAATTCGGCATCCCGCAAGAAAACTCTAGCGCAGCCAGTGTTTCTTCGACGAGCTCCCCTAACACTTTGGTCATCACACCGAGTCTTACCGCAGCCACGGGAGCCTGCCGGTATGCTGTACGGCACTTCGGCTGGTTGTAGTAACTATAGAACAGCCGGACGGCCTGCATGAGCATCCCGACAATATGAGCAGCGGGACGTCCGCGCACGGACCCAAAGTATACCTTGCGCCATGAAAAAATTAAGCGTATCGCATCCGCCGCCGCACGGCATACTCCGGCTCCAAGCCCTGGAAGCTCCGGACATTCGCCGTAAGTCAGCCAGTCAAAAGAAATACTGCTCAGCGCGTCCGCTGGGGCTCCGCATTCGCTCCACAACCTGCGCCAGTCTCTGGCGAAACGCCGGAACAACCAAGGCACATTCTGGCTGCCGCCGAGTCCCAGCAAGTATGGTTCTATTTCAAGCTCAGCATCGGCAAGAAGAGCTAGGGCCATCAGCAGATCGTCTGCCGATAGCTCACCTTTTTTTTGCAGCACCGCATCAAATTTCTGAAAATCTTCATTTGCGTTCTGACGCCCTCTTCTTTGCACATCTTCCCATGATACGACCAAGCGCTGGGGCATAGCAGTTAATTGATCCTGCGGATACTCAGCTCCGATAACAAACGGCTCCCGGCAGAGCAAAACAATCGCACCCCGGTGCAGCACTCCCGACAAGAACTCCGCACAAAAGTGCGCCGACGGCGTTGCGTTGACATAACCCAAGCCACCGCTCTTTAACGTGAAATAATGTTTCTTTGCGGCTGCATCTTGTCCGGCAACTTTAATGACAACCTCGGCAATCTTCAGCGGTGCAGCCTTTTGCACATCCTCGCCCGCAAGATGCGGCAGCACCAGCCGACCCGCAGCAAAGGCGAAATTGCTGACCACCGCACCGAAAGCCGGGCTCGAACAGTCATCCACACTGGCAACTCGCAGCGCAGCATCAAAAGCCCTGCTCAACGCGATATCTGCGGCGAGCCCCAATTCCTGGAGAAAATCGCACCGTTCCACAAGCTTTGTGATATACTGCGCAAACTCAAAATGCACCGGAAAGGCTCCTCAAACACTGGCGGGCTTGTTCAAACGCGCGTTGTACCTTGCGCGGCGCGGCAAACCGGTCGAGCACCAGCCGGCAGGCCTCATCACTGGCACAGCGAAGCAGATACGCAAGCACCAAATGCCATTTCTCAAACTGAGCTTCTGTCGAGGAAGGACACACCTTACACGCAGCGCCAATAAGACCGCGCGCTTCTTCAGTTTGCTCACGTCTAAACAGGAACAGCGGCTCAATCTGCTCCAGCAATCCGCTCTCTTGCAGTTGGCACACGCAGCCGAAAGCATCCTGCTCACAAAGAGCTTTACGCAGTTCGTCCAGCAGGCGCGCTCCACTGACCGTGCTGAGCAGATTCTCCTGAAGCGCGGAGTGAAGCAATTCTGCGGTTTCAGGCTCCAGCGTAAATCCAAGCCGGCTCATCAACCGCGCGGCGCGGATGGCACGCACCGGATCGTCGATAAAACTCCGGGCATGAAGAACTCGCAGCAGCTTAAGAGCTAAATCATCTTGTCCGCCAAAAAAATCGCAGAGCATACCATCGTCTCCGCTGGTAATATTAATCGCCATGGCGTTCACCGAAAAATCGCGCCGCGCCAAGTCGGCGTAAAGATCGCCTGAAGCGACCACCGGACGCCCGCCAGGAACCGGATAGTGCTCGGTCCGCGCCGAGGAAAAGTCCAAGCGATCTACTCCGGGCAGAACCTGCCCGGCAAACCAGATTTTTGCTGTCTTGTAGCGGGAGAACTTTGCAATGCGCGCTGGAGCAGCCAGACTAGGGAAATAGTCAGACCAACTGCGCGAAAGCTGCTCAACAAACAGCAGCGCATCTCCTTCGAGCATGAAATCAATGTCCGGCGAACAAATGCCCAACAGCACGTCACGGACGAATCCCCCGACGAGATAGGCATTTACGCCCTGCGCCCCGGCAATTTCGCCGATCCGGCGCGCGAAGCCGGCGCAGTCTTTGCCTGCTATCTTTTCTGCCAGACTAAGCATAAGCATCCGCTAACGGCTTTCAAAGTATGCGCGGATTCCTTCGTAAATCGCCAGCGCAACAAGCCGCTGATAACGGCGCTTGATTAGGCGGCGGCCTTCCACGGGATGATCAATAAACGAAACTTCAACAAGCACGCACGGCATATGCGCGCCCACCAACACATAAAACGGAGCCTTCTTCACACCAAGGTCTTTAACATCCTTATAA
Source organism: Pseudomonadota bacterium (assembly GCA_029555385.1). Lineage (GTDB taxonomy): Bacteria > Bdellovibrionota_C > UBA2361 > SZUA-149 > SZUA-149 > JAKPSH01. The sequence goes on along the minus strand of JAKPSH010000242.1, from coordinate 25,584 downwards.
TAGCGTGATAGAACCCTGACTAAAGCATCTTGGATATGATGCGCCAAGGCAATCGAATCCGGTGTTTTTGCATCCTGAATCAGGTCACTCAACATAAATCCCAAATCGCCCCCCTGAGCGCTGCCGCCCAGAGATGCGTTTTCACGCTGAGCAAGCTTGAGCGAGGACTTATCTTCGGTATTATCGAGATAATAAGTTTCAATGCCGCTTCCCGTCTTATATTCGCTGGCATTGGCATGAATAGAAACAAACAAGTCTGCGTTTTCCGCGTTCGCAATCTGCGTGCGCTCCGCCAATGTCAGATCGATATCCGTTGTCCGGGTTAATACCGTCCTTGCCCGCAGCCTATCGCGGAGCAGTTTATCAACCATTTTTGCAATATCGAGGACAACATTCTTCTCCAGCACACCGTCTACCCCCTTCGCGCCTTCTTCTTTTCCGCCGTGCCCGGCATCGATCACAATCAGCGGGCGGGAAACATCTACTTTCTGGGTGAATATTTCCTTGCCATCACGGCCGACATCAATATTTTCTACAGACTCGCGAAGCGGAGCCGGCTTTTCTTCCTCCGCCGCTCCCCTTACTGCCTGGGGCAAATCACCTTGCAGTTCTTCTTCCTTCTGCGCCTCCGGCTTCTTGCCTGGCTGCGCCGCTTGCACCTTGCGTTCCAGCCCTAGCCGGCTGCGCGCCGCTTGATTCTTATCGCCGCGGGGATAACGATTGATGATTTCGTAATAAGCGGTGCGCGCAGATGCCTCATCTCTCAACGCTGTGCGCCGCAAGTCTCCCAAGCGCAGCAGCGCGTCATCGGCCAAATCACTTGCGGCGTATGCTTTAGTCAGCTCTTCATAGAAATATACCGCTTTAGACAAACCACTTTGAAATCGGCGTTTGTGGTACGTCGTCTCATACAATTCGCCCAAAGCAAAAAGCGCCCGCGGTGTGTATGCCTCATTGTCGTATTCACGAACAAACTTCAGCAATTGAGACGCAGCTTTTTCCCAAGCTTCAAGATTCACAGCCTTGGCATCCTGGCGAAGCAGGCGCTGGTATGAACCATAAACCCTCTTGAACTCCGCCGCAGTTTTGTCCCCATCTTTTGGCGCGGCGGCAGCGCACACCGGCAAGAACATCAGCCAGCCCAAAATGACCGGCAAGAAACACGCGTGAAAATATCCGCCGCTCAGCCGCATACTATTCAACTGGTTCTTCCGCCAACTTTCTCAGCTCCGCCACTTCTTGCAGCGCCTGAAGCGGCGTCATCATATTCGGATTACAGGCGCGCAAGCGATCGCGCAGGGCGCACAGACTGCTCTGCCGGTCCAGCTCCGCCTTATTTCTCGTTCTTTCAATTGCCGCGGCAAGCGGCTCTTGTTTTATTAAAGCTGGGGCAGAGCTGCCGCAGCTCTGTGCTTCACCTTCCAGGTGCTCAAGCAGCACTTGCGCGCGCTGAAGCAGCCCTTCGGGCAGCCCGGCCAGACGCGCAACTTCAATACCGTAACTCCGGTCCGCTGCGCGTTCTTCAATGCGATGGGTAAATATAATTTCATCTTCTTTTTCAAGGACCCCGACGGAAAGACAAAATATGCCATCCTTAAGGCCGGCCAAACGCGTCAGTTCGTGAAAGTGCGTGGCGAATATAGTAAAGCAGCCTATCCGATCGTGCAGCCACTCAGAAATGGCGGTGGCCAGGGCAAGCCCATCCATCGTGGCCGTGCCGCGCCCGACTTCATCAATCAGGACAAGGGAACGGGACGAAGCTTTGCGCAGTATCGCCGCGGCTTCTTTCATCTCGACCATAAAAGTCGAATCGCCTCGCGTCAGATCGTCCGCCGCACCGATACGCGTGAAGATCCTGTCGACAAGCGGAAGTTTGGCTGATTTCGCAGGCACAAAGCTTCCCGCCTGAGCCAGGAGCTGAATCAATCCAATCTGCCGCAGATAAGTCGACTTGCCGCCCATGTTTGGACCGGTGAGCACAGCAAACTGCCTGACACGGCGCTGCAGCACAGTGTCGTTCAATACGAAGTTGTGCGATCCGATGACCCGCTCAACAACCGGATGGCGGCCTTCTCGAATTTCCAGCTCACCGTCCTCGCTGAGCACCGGCCGTGAAAAATTGTGCGACAACGCCAAATGCGCGAAAGAACAGAGCACATCAAGAACGCTCAGCGCCCGGGATGTCTGCTGAATCCGGCAGGCCTGTGCGGCCACAGCAGTGCGCAGCGCGCAAAACAGTTCGCGTTCCAGTTCGAAGAGTTTCGCTTTGGCGCTGAGGATATTCGCCTCATAATCCTTAAGCTCGCGCGTCACGAAACGTTCTGCGTTGACCAGAGTCTGCCGCCGTTCAAAATCAGCGGGTATTTTATGCAGGTGCGTTTTCGTTACTTCAATAAAGTAACCGAACACATTGTTATAACGCACCTTCAGGCCGGAGATACCGGTGCGCTTCCGCTCCTTCTCTTCCAGCGCGGCAAGCCAAAGGTGGCCGTCAGTTCTGATGCGGCGCAAACGATCAACTTCGTTATGGAAACCATCCCGCAGAATACCGCCTTCGTTGATGCGCACAGGCGGCTCATCAACGAGCGCGGCGCTGATCTGCTGTTGAATATCCTCCAGGGCGTCAATTTGACCGAGTACCTCTCTCAGCATCTCCGCCGCGAAGCCAGAACAACAGCGCCGCACCACCGGAAGCACAGCAAGAGATTCACCCAAGGCACTTAGATCACGCGGCGATGCCCGTCCGCTGGTGATGCGCGAAAGCAGGCGATCTACATCCCGCACGGCGGCAAGCAAGCTGCGCAGTTCTTCAAGCACGCCGCTTTCATGCATCAGCTCCTCGAGAGCATCGTAGCGTGCTTCCAGCTCACTGCGGTTTGCGCTCGGCACTAAAAGCCAATCGGCAAGCAGCCGGGTGCCCATGGGAGTGCGCGAATAATCAATATGATAAAGCAGCGAATTCCGGCGATCACCATCAAGGCGCGTCTCGCAAATCTCAAGGTTGCGCCGCGTGGCCGCATCAATAAAAACTGAACGCCGGGGTTCTTCGATGCTGAACTGCGACATGCTCGCCGAGCTGCCGAAGGAAACCTCCTCGACATAACCAACCAGAGTCTGCACAACGGAAAGCGCGACCGGACTCAACCGCGCCGTGTTCTGGGCAATCATCCCCGCCGCACCGTTCTCCCCGGTTTTCGGGAACAGTCCGCCCATCCGCTTTTGCACCTCGGCTTTGGTTGTGCGATCAAACGGACGCTGCACGACACGGCAACCCGAGGCACCGCAAATTCGCCTAACCTCGCGCAGCCATGGCTGCGATTTTTCTGCAGCTACGGAGAAGATCAGTGACGGCAAAAGCAGCTCCGCGGGACGAATCCGCTCCAGGACTTCCGTCAACTCCTCGACACTCTCCGTTTCTTGCACCCGCAAATGGCCGGTGGAAACGTCCACATAACAAACCGCACCAGATCCATCACCGCCGGCGACACATACCGCCGCCAGATAATTGAACTGCTTTTCATCGAGCCCGTCACCCTCGTAACGAATCCCGGGAGTAACAATGCGCGATATCTCACGGCGCACCATGCCCTTTTTATCTTTGGCATCTTCCGCTTGCGACACGATAACGCAGCTATAGCCTCCCTTAAGCAGACGCGGCAGATAATTGTCCAGCGCGTGAACCGGAACACCGCACATCGGCACCGGGTCGGGTGATTCTTTATCGCGAGAAGTAAGCCTGATCTGGAGGAAGTTAGCGGCCGTTTTCGCGTCGTCGAAAAAAATTTCATAAAAATCGCCGACCTGAAATAACAGCAGATGCTCCGGATATTCCCGCTTGATTTGCAGATACTGGCGAAGCATCGGCGCAAGATTGGCTGTCTGGGGCGTGTCGTCCGCAGCCAAGCGGACACCAGGGCGGCGCATTTTCCGGCCCGGACGAAGTTCATGCCGCTGACGAGTCACCTCCAGTTCAGACGCACCGGATAATTCAGGTTCAGAAGGCTGCAAAAGTTCATTGCACGCTTCGGCGCTTGACGCCTTCGGCTCAAGAAATCCCGATAAATCGAGCTGCTCCGCCCTAAGCTCAGGCATATCGAGCGCATCAGCTTCAGTTAAACCATCGTCGGCCACTAAAGAATCTCACAACCAAACAAAAAGACATTAATTACAGTTGTTTAGCGCCAGTCTATACGCGCAAACCGTCATTGGGAAATAAATATGGAGAAATAATATAAGCTAATGGCTGGCCTGTGTCACTTAGCCGCAACGCCTTGCGGTTAACCGATAAGCGAATGTTGCCCCAGGGCGGTTTGACTGGCGTTATTCGCTAAGCAGCTCAGAGGCTAGTTCCCGGTCAATCGCGCTGTGCGCAGACAGCGAGTTGTCCCTTGCTGTTTTTCTTATTTCGTTGATTAAATCTTGCGCAACGGTCTGCGCATCCGCACTGCTGGTAAGACGCGCCGCGACAGTGCCCGATGCACTGTATCCGGCTAAAGCGAACTGCTGTGCGCCAAGCAATTCCTGTGCAATCGCCGTCGCATTCTTCAGGTCATTTTCAATATCACTTTTAAACCGGAGCAGCTGGTCTAAGGCGGCTTCTGCCTCAACTTGACTTCTTAGGTGATTGTCCAAAGGATCTCGCGGCGACACGACTGCCGTACCACCGTCAATGGCCACAGCCTGCAAAACGGCGCTGTAGCCAAGCTCGCCGTCAACAGGCGCAAGACGGCGGAAAGCCTGGGCCAACCCGGTCGCTGCTTGGAGGTTCACCCCGCTTTCGGCAAGCGCGGCGGCAATATCGTTTTTATCTAAAGAATCGAACCCGGCCTGCACAGCTTCATCTTGAATCTTGCGGAACTCAAAAATCAGATCCCGGAAGCGCGTCTCCAGACTCGCGCGGTTTACAGAATCATCCGGAGCAGCAGCTTGCCGGGCAAGCTCAACCAGGCCGCCAGCAGCATCAGCGAGCTGCTGCAGCGTGCTCTGCACGCTCACAAACAAGCTGTGCGCTTCAGACATACGCTCGTACGACGCAGAAAAAGCGCTGCGCAGCTCATCCAGTCCCTGGGCCAGATTGATTGAAGCGGCGCTGCCCGCAGAAGCCAGGCCCCCGGTTTGTCCCGCCGATGTGCGCTTTCCTCCGGAAAGAACGGTGATCAGTTCACTATTTATGCGCTCAATTAGCGACATGGCGCTGTGCATCCCTGCCCAAAGACGTGAAACTCCCTGTCCGCCCCGCGAGCGAACCCTTATTATAGTATTTCGGACTATTGCCGGGATTCTTGAATCATTTGTCGCAAAGCCCGCCTGTTGCGCCGCCCAGAAAAACACGTTAAGCCTCGAAGTATCTTGACTATTTAAGATTGGCCGCAATGACCATGCGTGTTCGAAACGTAATTCTCATCACCGCCGCAGCACTTTGCTGCGTGAGCCTCGGATGGTCGATCTTGTCGGTTTCTGCACAAATGCAGCTGCGCTGCGGCCCGGCAGGACGCTACGACTTGCTTGATTTGCTGATCAACTGGGCTTGCGTACAGAATTTCCTCCTCGGCGCAGACCCATATTCAATAAACGACTTGCACCACAGGCTGGCGCTTGCCGGCTGCGATTATCGTTATTCGCCCGGCGTATTTCTCGTTCCCTGGTCGCTGCCGGTTCTTTCTTTGGTCTACCAGTTCAGCTTTCCTTACGCGGCAACTCTGTGGCTTCTTTTGATGATCGCCTGCGCCGTAGCCAGCGCCGCTTTGACATGGCGCATATTCTCCAAGCAGCCAGTCCGCTTACCCCTGCTTGCTCTTGTGCTTTGTTCATTTTTCCCACTTTGGTCGGTGCTCCGCTGGGGGCATGTCGGACCGCTCCTTGCACTGGGCACGATCGCCGCAGTGCATTTTGCCAGAAAGAAACAATATTTTTTAGCGGGGTTTGCCGCAGTGCTGCTTACCTTTAAGGCCCATGTCGTATATCTGGTGCTTGCTGCTTTTGCCTTGCATACGTTGTTTTCCCGGAACTGGCGAAGCGCTGCCGCTTTTGCCGGCGCATTGTGTGCGCTGGTTCTGACGGCTCACTATGTGAGCCCGCTTGCTTTCCCATCATGGTATAGTTCGGTGCATAGTTCAGCCGGAGCGCAGATCTCCGCCACACTGGCGGGGATTATTCGTTACACCGTGTTTGCAGCAACTGGTTCCCTGCACACCTGGCCGCTTTGGCTGATTCCCGGAATAACCTTAGCCATCTTTGCTGCGGTTGCAGTCCAGCGCACACCTAAGATTCTTGCCGTTGAAAATCTGCCGCCCGCTCTGTGCCTTTCCGTGCTTACTGCGCCATACTGCTGGTCGCATGATTTTGTTATTCTTCTCATCGTCCAAACTGCCTTAGTCAGCCGGAGCACTGCCGCCGCCGTCCCTGTCCGGAACCGCCTGAAGATTCTGTTTGCTGTTTTAGGCATTAATGCTGCTTGCTTTATCCTTAATCTTTCAACACCGCTCAGCCAGCACCACTTGGCCTGGTACCCGCTGGCCATGCTCGCCGTTTGGTACTGGGGCAAGCGGCTCACCGCCTAAATACCGGCAGGCTACGGCCGAATTACAGCAACGCCTCCTGGTCCCACTTCTTTTCGCGAATAATGGATGCCTTCTGCATCACCGTTCTTGTCGAAACGGTAAACACATGCCATTCCCGCATATTGCGGCAGTGCGTAAAAATAGTCGCGGATTTTGACGCCATTATTTCCTGCTTGATCAATGGCTTCCAGCGTAAGCATCGCGGCGTCGTATGTCGCCGCGATATTAAAATCCGACTGCGGTTCGCCATATCTCTTACGGAAACGAGCGAGCAGCGTTTCTCCCGCCTTTCCGCTGACAACCGGATAGTCGACAAAGCGCACCCCGGTGAGCACTTCGTATCCGCCGGCGGCCCGCGGCGCATCCTGCAGGTTAAACGCATAGTTGCCGAATACCGGTGTCGTCCAGTTGATCTCGCGCAGATGCTTGACGATCAGCCCGGCTTTGAGCCCCGTCTGAGGATTGACGAAAAGCACATCCGGCTTTGTTGCCCGGATACGGCTCAAAAGGATGCGAAAATCGTTTTCTGCCGGGTTATAGGTTTCATCCGCGGCGATCACGCCGTGAAGCTTTGTGAAGTTGCGGACAAATTCATCGCGCAGACTCAGTGCATAGTCAAGGTTCTCGGTAATCAACGCGGCGCGGCGAAAGCCGCTGCCGGCGATCCATTCAGCCAAGTCGCTTCCCGCCTGCCGCGTATTGGGTGAGATGCGAAAAATATATTCCCCGGCCTGGCTGATTGCCGCACTCTCTGAGGCGCTGGCCAGGAGCACGGTCTTGGCGCGTTCAATAATCGGCGCAGCACTCAGCACTTCCGTACTGCACCCGCAATGCACAATGGCTTGAACATGCTCAATCGCGGTCAGCCGGCTTGCCGCAGCAGCGCTCGTCTTTCCTGAGCACTGGCTGTCCTCGACCACGAGCTGCAATTTCTTTTCTTTGAGCTTACGCTGCGGCTGGAAATCCTCCAGCGCAAACTCGGCGGCCCGCCGTCCATCGGTGCCGAATGCGGCCATGTCTCCCGTAAGCGGCGCTAAAAAGCCGACCTTCACCGCATCATCCGCCTCAGCGCACCGCGCACTTGCCGCGAAGGTCAAGCAAACAAGCAGCGCACAAAATAAACTTAGCCGCACCAGACCGGAAGGATGGAATGTATTTGCTAAAGCCATAGAGCACCACTGAACCTCAAAAGAAAAGGGCCGGCGGGATGCTTCCCGCCGGCCCTTGTTCGCGTGTTTTCTTTGCGGAAGCACCGCGCTTACTCTTTCTGCTCTTCCTCGCGGCTGCGGTTAAGCTGCTGCTGGAGCAGATCGCCGAAAGTAACGGCATCGCCGGAATCTTCCAAATACTGTGCGTATTCTTCCTTTTCCTTGCGCCGCTTCGCTTGCTTCATGCTCAAGCTGATGCGCCGTTCGGTCCGGTCAACGTTGATTACTTCAGCTTCAACTTCCTCGCCAACCCGGAACTTTTCGCGCAAATTGTCGCCGCGCTGCAGCCCAAGCTGCGAAACGTGAATCAGGCCCTCAACGCCCTCTTCCAGCTCCATAAAAATGCCGAAGTCCGTGATGCTTGTAATCAAGCCCTTAACCCGGGCACCTGTTGGATAACGGTGCGGTACGGATTCCCAGATATCCGGGGTAAGCTGCTTGATGCCGAGGCTGAGACGTTCGTTCTCCGGATCAATCTCCAGCACCACGGCATCAACTTCATCGCCTTTCTTGTAAATATCCTTGATTTCCTTGGGGTCTTTAATCTTCTTTGTCCAGGAAAAGTCGGATACGTGCACCAGACCGTCGATATCCTCCTTGACATTGACAAAAATGCCGAAATCGGTAACCGAACGCACCTTGCCTTTAATCTGCGCACCCACCGGGTATTCGCTGGCCAGTTCCTGCCACGGATTAGAAGTCAACTGCTTCAAGCCCAAGCTGATGCGCTGATTCTCCGCGCTGACTTCCAGCACGACAGCTTCAACTTCCTGCCCGATGCTGAGCACCTTCGACGGGTGATGCACCTTGCGTGTCCAGCTCATTTCCGAAACGTGAATCAGCCCCTCGATTCCTTCATCCAGGCGCACAAATGCCCCGTAATCGGTGAGGCTGACCACTTTGCCGGTAATTTTTGAGCCCGGCTGGTAATTCGCTTCCACCTTTTCCCAGGGGTTGTCTTTGAGCTGCTTCATGCCCAGGCTCACGCGCTCGTTCTCCTCGTCATATTTGAGCACGACGACAGGCACTGTCTGCCCGACACTGAGCAGTTCCGCCGGATGGTTCACCCGGCCCCAAGACATATCGGTAATATGCAGCAGTCCGTCGATGCCGCCCAGGTCGATGAACGCGCCGTAATCGGTGACGTTTTTCACCACACCTTCCATCACAACGCCTTCGGCGAGCTGATTAATCGTGTCGCGCTTCAGCGCCTTGCGCTCGGCCTCAAGCACCACGCGGCGGGAAAGCACAATATTGCCCCGTTCACGGCTGAATTTTAAAATCTTGAACTCCATCGACTCGCCAACGAACTTATCCAAATTGCGCTGGGGGCGGATATCGACCTGAGAACCAGGGAGAAACGCGGGCACGCCGACATCCACCTGCAGTCCGCCTTTGACTTTCTGCACGACGACTCCGCTCACCGGACGCTCTTCGCCAAAAGCCACCTCCAGGTCGTTCCATACGCGAAGCTGCTCAGCACGATCGCGCGAAAGCACGATTTCTCCGCTTTCGTTCTCGCTGCTCAGCATCAAGACTTCAACTCTATCGCCGACTTTTACCTTGAGTTTGCCTTCACGGTCCGTAAATTGGGATACGGGAACATGCCCTTCCGATTTGAAGCCGATGTCGACAATTACGTAGTCGCGTCCGATCTCCAATATTGTGCCAGTTACTAACTGTCCGGGCCGCGCCGCATCAAAACTATCTTTGAGCAACTGCTCAAACTCTAGATCAACTGTACTGCTGCTGTTTGTAATAATTTCCTGCTGGTTCATAATATTAGTTGTTGTGTTTTTCATAATCTGCCCTCGCCGTTTGCCGGAAAAACAATACTGTTCCGGCAGGACCGCGCAAAGGCGCTACTGTTTTTCTTCAACTGCCGCCCGCAATTTTTCGACTACTTGCTCAATAGACAAATCAGTCGTGTCGACAATCATCGCATCCGCTGCGGGCCGGAGCGGAGCAACCTCCCTTGTCATTTCACGTTCATCCCGCGCCGTCATGTCGCGCAGCACGCTTTCTACGCTGATCGAATCCGCGCCATACGAAACCAGTTCGTCAAAGCGCCGCTTTGCCCGGACCTCCGCTGCCGCATCCAGGTAGAACTTGGCTTCCGCCCACGGAAAAACAACCGTACCGGCATCGCGTCCTTCAAGGACTACAGAACATCCCTGCGCCACTTTGCGCTGGACATTAAGCAGCACCTCCCGCAGACGGGGCAGCACACCAATGCGCGAGGCAGCATAGCCTGCCTCGTCACTGCTCAAGCGCGCACCAATGTCCTCACCATCAACGAAGAGCACCGTTCTTCGTTCGCCGCCATGCTGAGTCAGCTTAAATTCAAACCGCATCCGGGATGCGATATCCGCCACCGCGCAGTCATCCTCAAGCGGCACACCTTCCGCCTGAGCCTTAAGCCCAACGGCACGAAAAAGAGCACCCGAATTGAGGTGAATAAACCCAAGCTTATTAGCAAGTTTGCGGGCTACTGTCGACTTTCCTGACCCCGCTGGTCCATCAATCGTAACAATCACAAACACTCCTCGACACGAACTGTCCGCAGCACTCTGCGGACTTAAGCTCCAAGTGTCTCAAAACACTTAACAAACTCCGGGAAAGACGTTTCCACGGCTTTAGCGTCTTCTAATACAAATCCTTTGCGGCAAAGTCCTTCAACAACGGCGCCGCACATCGCTATCCGATGGTCTCCGCTTAGCCGCCAGGATGGTTCCGACTGCGCTGGCGCGTCTTGCGCAGGTGCGTGCTGTGCAAAGCGCTGCCGAAGCCCGGCACTGCCGTTGATGATCAAACCGTCGCTTAGCTCTTCCACGACAACGCCGAAATCACGCAAAAGCGCCGCGATCATCGCCAGGCGATCACTCTCTTTTACTCGCAGTTCTTCCGCACCGGAAATGTGCGAGACGCCGTCGGCAAAGGCACAAGCAACTGCGAGAATTGGGATTTCGTCAATAGCCAAAACAACATCGTCGGCGCTGATGTCCACACCCCGCAGAGGTGCGCTTTGCACTTCGAGATCAACCACCACTTCGCCGCCCGAGACTCGCTGATTGTGCACCTTCATTGCCGCTCCCATCCGCTGCAGAACTGCAAACAAACCAGTGCGTGTCGGGTTGAAGCCCACATCGCGAATGAGCACGCGGGAGCCGGGATAGATACTTCCTGCAACAAGGAAAAATGCCGCTGCGGAAAAATCACCGGGAATCTTGGCTTCAAGCGGCGCAAGCACATGATCACACGGTGAAACAGTTACACGCGAACTTCCTTCCGGCGCATCCTCCACAACCAGCGCCGCGCCCATTGCTTGAAGCATCAGCTCGGTGTGGTCCCGCGACTTGCGCGGCTCAATCAGCACGGTCTGTCCTGCCGCCTGCAGCCCGGCTAAAATCACAGCGCTTTTTACCTGAGCTGATGCGCGAACTGAGCGGTACTCAATACCCCGCAGCTCCCCCCCGGAAACCGCAAAGGGCAGGCGATCCCCGCTGAACGACGCCCCCATCAGAGAAAGCGGCTCGGTAATGCGCAAAAACGGCCTGCGGCGCAAACTGTCATCGCCGGTAAGCTCCGCCGAGAAAGACCTTCCGGCGAGAACTCCGGCAATAAGCCGGGCAGTCGTTCCAGAATTGCCGCAGTCCAACACCCCGTCCGGTTTGCCCAAAGAATCTACGCCTGCACCATGAATCAAAAGGCGGCACAACGATTCAGTTGTTTTTTTGAAACCGGCAAGTCCTTCTTCGCAAGCAAGCGCGTGCATTGATGCGCTGAGCTCACCGCCGATCTGCACGCCTAACTGGCGCATGATGCGGATCGTCGCCAAGTTATCCCGGCCCAAGCATGATGTCTCAATGCAGCTAGTTCCTCCGGCAAAAGCACCGAACATCACCGCCCGGTGGGTAATTGATTTGTCGCCGGGAACGAAAATCTCGCCGTTTAACCGCGGCGGTCCAGAAAAAGAAAATGCCTGCTTCACAGCCGCGCACCGACCAGCGGGTAACTGCCGAGCACCCGGGCAAAACTGCTTATTTGCTTCAATTCATCGACTGTCTCGCGCACTGCCTGGTCAGACTCATGACCGGCAAAGTCAATAAAAAAAGCATATTCCCAAGCCGGGTTCTTCAGTGCGCGCGATTCAATATTAAGCAGCGTAATTCCCCGCTCCGCAAACGGCCGCAGGATGTCGCGAAGCGCTCCGGCCCGGTCCTTGACCGTGCACACCAAAGAAGTCTTGTCGTTTCCCGTAGGCGAGGTTGCCTTCTGGCCGACAACAATAAAGCGGGAGGCTGTCTCGGCATCGTTTTGGATGCCGCCAGCAAGCAGCGGCAGCGAAAAACGTTCGCCCAGCGCCTGCACGCCGATGCATCCCGCGCCTTCATCCTGCTCGAGCTCGGCAAGCTGCGCCGCAATATGCTCCTGAACTATGCGCTCGGCGCCGGGAAGGTTGGCCTTGAGCCAGGTCTCACAGCGGCTGAAGACCAGAGCCGGCGCATAAACACGCCGCACCGCAGACAAATTCCGGCTGCGGCTGAAAAGCGAAAGCTGTTCCTTAAGCTCGACTTCAGCAATGATCACGAGCGGCGACTGCACAAGCAGCTCAAGCAAGCGCTGTCCTGCCGGAGAACTCGCCTGCGCTGGCAGCACTCCGTAAAGCGCATCGCCGCGCTCTACGCGGGACAGCACATCTTCAATGCTGGCATCAGGCAGATACTGCACCTCGGAACCGAATTGCTTTAGTGCAGCCTCGTGTTCCAGCGAATGTTCGGGGCCAAGATACGACACGGAAATACCGCCGATCAGTGAACGTGTCGCGCTGATAATATTGATGAAAATACGTTCGAGCGCCGGTTTGGGGAAAGAGCCGCCTTCGCTTAATGCCATCACCCGGTCGACAATCTGGCGCTCACGATCTGCCGCATATACGGCAAGCTTGTCTTTTTCTTTTGCCTTTTTTACCTCGAACACAATGTCCGCCCGGCGGTTGAGCAGCCCCACAAGCTCGGCGTCAATTTTGTCAATTTGTGCTCTAAGTTCAGTAAGTTCGGCCATTGCCATTTCCTCAAGGAAACCCGTGTCAGTGCAGAGAGCAGTAATAATCATGCCGCAAAAAATAACAAGCGCAGATGAAGGATAACTGAAGCATCAGATTTTCTTCTTACATTACAGGCGATTACACGTCGCGCTGAAGCAGCAATCTTAAATCTTCAGAAATGTGCTGTGAAACGGCCATGATTGGCGGTTCGGCTCTTTTAGACAAATTGCCTTAATGGGAGGGCACGAGAGATGAAAGCGGGATTGTTGTTGAGCGTATTTTCACTGATTATTTGCACCGGAACAGCGCAAGCCGTGCCGCAAACAATCAATGACAATTTCATCGGCGGGCGTCCGAATTATACAGCCGGACCCGGAACCAGCGTGCCGGCAAATTACCTGAATTATGTTCGTGATACCTATCGCAATGCCGATGTAATCGGCAATCCCAACAGTTTCAATATCGAGTCAATGACGGTCGACTTTACAGGGACCAATACTCTTTCTGTGGTTATCAACTCCAGTTTCTTCGACAATATCGGCGAGCTTGGCGTCGGCATCGGTGATTTGTTTATCAGCACAGACGGCTGGTCACCGGTTGCGGACACCCGCGATGACTACGCCGGAACCGGAGAAGACTGGGAAATCGCCGTACAGCTTGACAGCCGCGATTCGCTCGCTGGCGCGCTTAATGCTTACAATCTTGTGGCACCGAGCGTTGTTCTTTCGTCAGTCGCCGCACCTGCTGCCGGTCATGTGGCGATTTACCGCGGCGAGCAGGAAGTGCGCTACAATGCAAACGGCGAGAGTGCGATTGCCGGCGGAAACTGGGCGATAGATACAAACGCAAATACGCTGACTCTGAACATAACATTCAACAATACTTTTGAGCAGATTGGCGGCGCTGCTTGGGGTTTCCACTATGCCATGACCTGCGGGAACGATGTAATCGAAGGCGCGGCAAGCAATACGGCCGTTCCCGAGCCGTCAACGCTGCTGCTCTTTGGCTCCGCGATTATCGGCGCCCTGCCTCTGCGCCGGAAGGCATAAGTTATAGATTTCAGGGTGTCAACAAACAGCGCGGCAAGGGCAACCTGCCGCGCTGTTTGTTTTTGCGCGCCCCGACTAAGCCGCAGCCAAAATCTCCCATTCGCAGCAGACGCTGCATTTTGCGGCAGGCCATAAGTCACAGATCAGCTAAAACCGCGCATATCCTCAATGTGAGTTTTTAAGAGGTTTCTCCACCCGCAGTTCTGCGGCCGAAGGCGGTTTTTCTTAAGAATCACAGCGTATTAGGAGTCTCAAATGCCCATCTGTCATCGCGGCCAGCGCCGTCCAGTATTTCATTGCGGCCCAGTTTTTCCTCGGATCCATGCGTGGCGTGAAGCTCGCCAAGAGCGCCGGTTCGGCCACTGCCGGAGCGTATCAAGCTGCAATCCGTGCGAATCCACTGCGCGGCCGCTCACCGCATTCTCCCCAATGAACAATATCAGCGTCCAGGCCGGAACGCTGGATGCCGGTGGAGAACGCGCACTGCGGCGTCTTAACGCCGCCATCGACGTCATCAACAGCCTGGAGCAGACTCACGGCGGCATCCGCGGCCATGATGCCCGGCAGGGCGCAAACACTTGGGAAAGCTGGAAAGGCGCGGTGGACACACTAGCCGCTGAACTCGCTGACGGCAGGTATCAGGACACGCCGGAAGCTGCAGCAGAACGCATTGAAAAACTTGAAGCACAGCTCACCTGCGGTGCTCAAGGCCCCGATACCGGTCTGCTCGAGTTCCAAGCCGAACAAAGCGGCATTGAAATCGGCGAAGCTCAGGCGCGCCTTGAAATCGCCCGTCTTGGCCGGGACAACGAGGCAGAGCAGGCAACTGCACGGCCCGAAAACGCCCCGCTTGCCGAAGTTGTCCGTTTCGAGCACTTAGTCCGCGAAGCTGTCGCTGCCGTCCCGCATGTTGCCGATCGCGCATCGCGCGCCGATTGGACCAAGAAAATCACTGGAGTAATTGCTTCGGTCAACGAACTCACACAGGACGGCAAGCTCGGTCCGGAGGAGCAGGCAAAGCTCAAGCAGATCATGGACGACGCGTTTGGAAGTAACGGCTCGCTTCGCCAGCTTGTCGACTGGAAAAACCGGGAAACTCGCGGCGCCGTAGCAATCAAGGGCGCAGGTGATTCCGTCTACGTGGAGCTTCCAGACAAGAAATTCGCCGGAAATGAAAATATCGGCGCAGGCGGCTGGGGCTTGCAGCGTCTGCACATCAAAGAGCGCACGCCCACCGGACGGCTCTACGAAGTCGAACCGAACCGCTGCGCCGGGCAGCCCGGATACGACTTGTGCGTCTTTACCGATTCGCCGGCAGGCCGCACCGAGCACCTCCAGCTTGCACGCGACCTCAAGCTGTCCCCGGCGCATGTTGATTTTAGTGATTTGATTAATCTTGTCAGACAAAGTGGTGCCGCCATGCGCGAAACGCAGCAATTGCCCATCCCACAAGATGTCCCCGGACCAGGTTTTATGCCGGAAGTACCGACCAGACCGGAACCGCCGGTCAGACCTGCGCCGGTTGAACCGGCAGTTACTCCGTCAATGCCCCCGCAACCAGCAAACGTGCCGCTTCCGCCGGAGACTGGCGGCCCTGCAGCGGCGGCTCCACAAAGTGAAACCGAAGAACTGCTTAGTTTGATGAAGCAATCGGCAGAGAAAGCAAAAGGACGGCTGCCGGATGAAATGCAAGGAGATGCAGCTCTTCATCAGTGTCATGCTGGCAAACTCTCGCGAGCTTGCGAACGCCTGGACGCCAAAATCGCGGAGATGCCGGACGGACCGGACAGTCCACGGGCTGACTTGGCTCAAGTTACAACCAGGACAAAGTCACTAATCAGAGAAGCACGGCTTGCCGCGGAGGAAATTGACCGCTTGCAAAGAAAGCACGGCATTGTCGATGAATCGCTGACTAAACTCATTCAGAAACTCGACAGCATGCTGCAAGCACAGCAGGCGGCGTCCGCCGCACCCGCGTCGCCCGCCTCACCAGCGGCATCAGGTCCGGCTGCGGCAACGCCGCCGACATCAACACCGCCAGCGGCATCACCTGCGGCGGCAACACCCGCATCTCCGCCGAGTTCAGCTCCAGCGCAAGCTCCGGCCCGGCTCCGTGATTGGAACGACTTGCGTGCTGTAGTTACCGCTGACGTTGAAGGAGATAAATTAAAACCAGAAAAGATTGAGCTTGACGATCTTGCCGATCCCGATCTCTATGCCGAATATAAGAAGGCAGACAGCACAGCTTTGACGTATCAGCCGCGAACAGACGAGAAACTGCCGTTTACGGCTCTCCCCGAACCGTTTGTGGCGTTTTACCGCTATGTGCGCTGTATGTCCTACGAAACTCAGAAACAGGCGAATCCTGACAATGAAGGATTAGACAACAAAGTCCCGCTCGCTTTAGTTGAAGACCCGGCAAGCGGCTCGAGTTATCAAATCTTCGGAGGAATCCGGCGGCAGGACAAAGCTCTGTTGCTTTCATGTTGGACTCCGGACGGCACTTATCTCGGCGGCTTTGAGATACCCTTTGACGCAGCCAAGGATTTCAAAGGTACCGTTAATCCGGGAGAACCACAGTGGGAAAAGCGCTTTATCGCCGAGCTGCTGCGTATAGCGAAGAAACCTGCGGAATAGGCAGGACACGACATTTGCAGGAACGCGAAAATTATCAGCCGCATTTTCGCTGAGCGCTTGCTCAGTTAATTAATCTTAGGCTTAAGCAAAAATAAAGAATAATAAAGGGAGGGCCTGGGGAGAAGCCTGCTGGAACCTTTTGGAATTAACCAAAGGGTTCAAGCAGACCTCTCCCCAGGCGCGCGGGACAGTCGGCGCATCGGGCTACGGCTTCTTCAGCCTCGCCTTCAACGCTTCCCGTGCCGTCTTGAGTTGTGCGGCATCGGACGTGGTCATGGCCTTCGCCACTCCCTCGCCCGCCGCCAAGTCCAAGTCGGCTTCCCGGGCGCGGGCTTCCAAATTAGCCGCACGCTGTTTCAGGTCTCCGGCAATTACGCCGTACTCCTGAACCTCCTTCCGCGCATGCCCGAACAACGACACGAGGTCGTCGCCCGGAGCAGCCGCCGGAGCCGTCCCCGCGGTGGCGCCCGCCGCCGGTCCCGTGTCTTCCGACCCGGGGGCCGGAACCTGGGGCACCTGGGCCTTCACGTCCGCACCGCCGCCGAAGAAGGGCATGTAACCCTTGGCGGCCCAGGTGGTGAGATAGACGACCAGGCCCAGCACCAGGACGGCCAACAGCACCCACTTCAGCCAGGACCACACCGGGCGGCCGGTCGTGGCCGCGGGGGGCGTGGCGGTGGGCACGGCCGGGGCCGCACCGGGAACCGCGGCGGGGACGACGGGCGGCTGCGCGGCGGGCGCGGGCTGACCAGCGGGGGCCGCCGGAACCGCCGGGGCACCGAACGCCGCCTGGCCGGCCGCCATCATCGCGTTGGCCACGTTCTGCACGATCAGGGCCTGATAGTGCGCGAACAGCGACCCCGCCGCGCCGATGGCTTGCTGCTGCGCCGCGGCGAGGTGGTTGGTGCCACCAGCCGCCGGGGCCGCCGGAGCGACGGGGACCGCGGGGGCCGCCGGGGCCGCGGGCGCCGCCGGAGCGACGGGGACCGCGGGGGCCGCCGGGGCCGCGGGCGCCGCCGGAGCGACGGGGACCGCGGGGGCCGCGGGCGCCGCCGGAACCGCCGCACCGGTCAAGCCCTGGGCCGCCGTGAGGATCGCGTTCACTTCGGCGTCGGTCGGGTTGTCCGGGTCGGCAACGGCGTTCACGGCGGCGAGCACCGGGGCGACCTGGGGCTCGGGGAGTCCCGTGGTCGCAGCGATCGCCGCCGCATCCGCCGCCGCGGCCGCGACGACAGCGTTGACCACCTGCTCCAGGTTGGCCAACGTCGTTGCGCCGGGCTGCACCGCTCCCGGGTGACCCACAACGCGCGTGATCCCACTTTCCAACACGTTCCAGTTGCGAACTGCCATGGTTGTTCTCCTTGTGGAGTGAGGCGCAAAAGAGTGGCAAGCTCTCTCGCGCAGGGACAGACAGGGCTACGGACCCTGTCTTGGGAATGTAACAGTACGGCCGCACACGCGCGCCGTATCGCTACTAGTCTGCTTGAACCCAAGAAAACTTCCTTGGAGCAGACTCGTGCGACCGTAGTTCCTTGCGCAGTGGACACCACGCAGGAAACTACGACGCAGTTTGCTGTTCCAATAGTATTTCCTTAAGGGCTCTCTCCCCTACCCAAATGGCTCCGTTGGAAACGGAGGAAGAAAAGAACTGCGATAGACTCGAAGGCGAATGCGGATCTCAAACTCTGAGGGCGGAATGCACCTTCCCCCGGCAAGAGAAATCACGCCTCCTGTTAACCATTATGGAGCTGTAAAACAAAAAGTTGCTCTATTCCCCCTACGGCGAAGGAAAATGCCATTAAGTATCTGATAACTCTCGCTGTTTCTATTCCGTAAGCTGAGTGCAAACACACATATCTTAGCAATTAGGGAGGTTAATGTAAATCTCGCCTAAATCGTCGATCGTCCGCCAAAGAAAACCGCGGCGCAAACACTGTACCTTCCGTAATCGGGGGCGTACGGAAGAGTGTTTGCGCCGGGCGAACGAACGGCAGACGGGCGGTCTAGGACGGCTGTCCCTCGACCTCCGCGGCTCCCTCGGACTCCTCCCCGGCATGGCCCTCATCGATCACGGTGGCGATCTTGTCGACCGTCACCTGGTCGATGGTCTTCAGCCGTTTCGGCGGGAGCATCCGGAACTCCCACGAGCCGATCCCGTCCTGCTTGAGCAGCTCCAGGTTCGTGCAGACGCCGAGCGCGGCGGTCCACACCTGGTTCCGCTCGCCGAACAAGTCGGTGAGGAGCGGTCCCTTGACCAGGACGCGGGGGTCGCCGTTCTTCGCCAGGTAGCGGATGACCTGGAATCGCTCGTCGTACGCGGGGAAGGGAACCTGCAACTGCGTCCCCGGGGGGGTCCGCTGTTCCCACTTGACCCCCACGTACTCGTGGTTCCCGAGCTTCGCCACGTCCTCGCCGGTCATCTTCGGCAGCATGCTGCGCTCCGGAAACAACGCGCTGAAGTAGCGGCAGTACTGCCAGTCGTACTGCCAGCCGTTGTACGGGAGCAGGAACGGACGAGCGACCGTGATCGCTTCCGGGTTCGGCGCGAGGTCGTGGCAGACCGTCACACCGACCCAGTGCGGCCGGGCCTTGTCCTGTCCGATGACCCAACGGTCCGCCCCCTCCTTCGGCGTTGCCCAGGGGCAGAACGGCCGCCCGAAGGTCTTCCCGTCGGTGGACGAGAAGAAGGCCGCGTAGCTCCACTCGGTCGACCCGAAGTCGCGGACCATGTCCCCGATCACGAGCAGCCCCCACCGCGGGCTCTCCTTGGTCTTGCACGTCAGTTGGAGGCGGTATACGTTCCCGTTCAGGGTGGCGTACCGGATCCAGGGGCGCCGCAGAGCCGCCGGGGACGGGAGGGGGATCGTTCCGTCGCCTTCGTCCGGCGTCAGTCCGAACGCCGCGAGCGGACTCACATCCGTGAGCTTGTCATCCGCGGCGACGTGCTGCAGCATCGGCAGCCCACCATCGAGAAGAAACGGGCGAACTCGCTGAATCGTACTCATCTTGCACTCCTCCTGCACTCTGGGTGTGCAGGCACCCGAAAGTGGGCATCTTTCGACGCCCGGTCACGTGTCGCGCCGTGGGTTGCCCCACGGCAGTAAAAGCACCGAAGACAATCGTGCGGAACCCGACTGACTTAAAACAGGCAGGCCGAGCACCGAACGATTGCCTTCAGCTCTTACGGACGAAGGAGTATTGATAGGTTCAATAAACACTCTTCTGTATCTAAAACCCAATTTAACTTTTCACAGTGTTTGCACCTCGAAGAAGGCCTTCCTCTTCGAGGTGCATGCAACGGATTCTTCCCAAATATTGAAACGCAAAGAACCTGTCCGTGGCGGACTGGATAAACACTCTGCCGAAGGCAGAGAACGCGTTTTGGGCAACCGCCCAATCGCCTGACGAGGACAAGCGGAGGACCTCCGGTATTCCCTCATTTTTATTATGGCTAGATTCCCGCAGAACGTACGCATTAAGGTGGAGCGATCTACCCCCCTCCCAGAAACAGAAACGGGTTCCAGGTTCCCGTTCTGGAGGGGTTCCCGTTCTGGAGGAATGTGTCAGCCTTAAATGCAATTACCTGAAATTACGCCATTTTCTCTATATCCAGGCCGCTCTTTTGCATGCCAACTCAAGCAATAATCTTAGGATCTTGGAGATATTCAAAAATGGGTAAGTTCTGTTCTAACCTAGACCAGAGAATTGTTATGACCATCTACATATGCAATAATATGTACATGAACAAGGCCAATATTGTGGACATCAAGAACAATCTTAAGCATTACCTGGACATGGTGGCCAAGGGCGCTCAAGTAACAATCACCAGGAGAAATGTTGCGATCGCCAAAATCGTTCCGGTCACAGAAAAGCGAGAGAACAACACATCCCTCGGGTGCGGCAAGGGTAGCGTTGAATTCAAGGGTAAAGTGACCGGCCCGCTCATCGCGGAGTCAGATTGGGAAATGCTTAAGTGAAGCTCCTGCTCGATACCTGCACGATTCTCTGGGCCGTGGCAGCGCCGGCTGAACTATCTGCCGCGGCAAGAGAAGCGCTGACGTCAAGCGATGCCGAGGTCTTTGTCTGCCCCATGTCTGCTGCTGAAATAGCCTGCGCCGAAGAACGGGGCCGGATCAAGCTTTCCTGCCACTGGAAGCTCTGGTTCAGGGACTACGTGAAACGAAATGCATGGGAAGTAATTGATATCGATTTGCCGATTGTCGAAGAAGCTTATTCACTGCCTCCTCCGTTTCACAAAGACCCCGTAGACCGCCTGCTTGTTGCCACAGCCCGCCTCCGGGGCATGATTATCGTTACTGCCGACGAAAACATCCTTTCATATCCTCACGTCGAATCAGTCTGGTAGGACCCTGGCCGAGAATGTGTCAGCCTTTTTTGCAACTCTCTGCACCAATTAGGCATTTTTATCTGCAACCTATTCTTAAACATTCCGTATAAGGCTGTTAGGCTTACGATTCACAATAACCGCAACGATTCTGGGCTTTTACGGTATGGCATCACTATTTTCCGGTGCACGGCTTTTCCAAGATCAACGCGGATTTCAGCCCGATGTGCAGATGGCGGCGCAAACGGAGGCACGATTCCATTCGCCGTTCGCGGCATTAGAACAGCACCGCCGCGAGTGGCTGGCAAACGGGCCTTTTCTTAGCTCACTGCGCATGCCTTTCTTTAATCCTCTGGTCTGGCTGCTTCGTCTTCTTCGCTTCGGTCCAAGCCTGTTCGACCGCGGCCAAGATTTGGTCTTTCCGCCGCTTTCTTCCGTCCGTCCGGAGCAAAAGATTGAGCCCCCGCGGCAGGAACCGCAGGCAGCAAGACCACCTGCGCTAGACTTGCGTTCTCTTCAGCCCGGACCAACCGCACCGCCGGCAATTTCACGTTTGGAACCTAGCACCGTAATTGCTCCATCTAAAGACTCTGCGGTCAGTCTAAACTGCCGCACACTTCGCCCGGAGACAATCTGGCGGAATTCGTGCGGGCAGTATGCTGTAGCAACCGTGCTCAATTCACTGGGCATCGAGACCGACTACGACTCTCTCTGCCTTGCGATGAACCCAAACGGCGAACCGACCAGGGCAACGCCGCTTGTCGAATACATGGACAAAAAAATTGGCGCCAGATCGTACAACAACGGTGCAGCAGACCAGATTAAACAGCAGATCGATTCCGGAAAGCCGGCGATACTTTGCCTGAGAAAAGACGAAGGCGACGCGCACTGGGTTGTCGTAAGCGGCTATCGCCAGGACAGCTCCGGAAACATCACAAGCTGGGAAATTCGCGACACACACTGGGGAGCAAATGCTCGAGCTGGAAAAGCCGAACTTGCCCACGCTGATCTTCTCGACCGCTGGACAAACCCCTTCGGTCACACGCTGCCAAGCGCAGACTGTGCAAAATACTCACGATACTGGATCCAAACCGGGACAAAAACCAGTAATGCTCTGTCAGGCGCCGAGGTGACATGACGGAGCGCAGAGCTGAGATGAAGCTTGGAGCATATCCCTCTGTAACGAGCTGCGTCTCGGCGAGTCCTCTGCGTTTTTTCATTGTCATTGGCTGATTTTCCCGGTTCGATGTCCTTACGCGGCGTTCCTGATTGCGGGAATTAAGAAACGGTCATCCCGAGCGCAGGAGCCGCGCCTAAGGGCAGGGTTTATTGCGCGAGGGATCTCACGCTTGCACGGAGCAACGTGCACCTCCGCTGGGGACAAACACGAAAGTAGGGCCAGGCGAAATTAACAATTAAGTGATTTTTATCGCTGCTGTGCCAGTAATTCCGTCTCCACCCGGGATTGACCCTGACCCCAGGAACTTTGAGATCCCTCGCACGGTGACTGCTGCCTTTAGGAACAACCGGTGGGCTCGGGATGACGGTTACAATACAGACGGTGCAATTGCGCTAACCCTATAGGCTCGGGATGACGGAAAAATGGCGGCGCAATTTGGGCACAACCGCTGGGCTCGGGATGACGAGGAAAGATTACCGCAGCGCGTCGGTTCGCACTGCTTTGCTGCCATTGGTCGGGAGCACTGGGCGGGCGGCAGCGAAGCGGGCAAAGGGTTGTGCCGGGTGCTGAAGACTTAACTTTATGCGCCGCGGCGGCAGCGGCGCACCTTCAGCGCACGGCAGCATCGCTCTGGGCGAAGCCAATGGATCGCGCACAGCCAAGGCAATATTTATTCGCTAATTTTGGGGGCTGCTAACCGCATTTTTGTCTTCTCCCGCGTAATTATTTTGCACCAGGCTAGCCGTAATATCCCACAGCCTTGGGCTGTGGGATATTACGGCTAGCGCAACGCCTGGACGGCGTTGCCGAATTTCGAGCGCAGCGAAGAAATTCGCTGCGACGCTGTGTCGGGGCACGTAGGGCCCCCGACACAGTTTGGAGCAGCGTGAAAAGGCCCAAGGATGGGTCTTTTCACGTAAATTACCTAGCCGCGATATCGCCTTGTGAGATATCGCGGCTAGGCACAAGATTGTTCCCCTCCGTCGTTTTCTACTATAGTAAAGCGTACACGGACGGGGGCTTGTCTCCATCCCGCGGACGCTTTCACCTTTATTCTTCATCTGAGAGAAACTACGCGTGGAAATTAAGGAACCTGGCGAGACCGATCTCCATAAACTTCTCCGGCAGATGACGCTTGAAGAAAAAGTCGGCCAGCTCAATCTGCTCCACGGGGCCGTCGACGCAGACCACACCGCTATCCGCACCGGCGCAGTCACAGGCTATCTTCTCGGCCCGCCGCGCTGGGAAAAAGATCAAGCATTCTCTTGGGCCGCGCAAACAAACGCGCTTCAACGCATTGCCGTCGAAGAGTCCCGCCTCGGCATACCGCTTATCTTCAGCCGCGACGTGATTCACGGCCACCGCACAGTGTTTCCGATACCGCTCGGCCAGGCGGCAAGCTTTAACCCGGAACTCGTGCGCGAGTGCGCGGAAATAGCCGCGCGCGAAGCATCGGCCCAGGGAGTGCACTGGAACTACTCGCCAATGGTTGATATCGGACGGGATCCGCGCTGGGGACGCGTCGCGGAGGGATACGGCGAAGATCCGTATCTTTGCTCGCGCATGGCCGAAGCTCTGGTCCGCGGCTATCAGGGAGCGGATCTGAGCAGTCCGGAGCGCATTGCTGCTTGCGTCAAGCACTTTGCCGCCTACGGCGCGCCGCTCGGCGGCCGTGATTACGACTCGGTGGAGGTGTCTGAACGCACACTTCGTGAAGTCTATCTCCCTCCTTTTCAAGCCGCCGTCCGCGCAGGCGCGGCAAGCGTCATGGCCGCTTTGCACGACTTAAACGGCGTGCCCATGAGCATTAATCATGCGCTGCTTCACGGCGTACTTCGCACTGAATGGGGTTTTACCGGCCTTGTTGTCAGCGACTGGGGCGCTGTCGCGGATTTGCTTAAACACCGCGTAGCCGGAGACGAGGCGCAAGCCGCAGTTCTTGCGCTCCAGGCAGGCATTGAAATGGATATGGTTTCAGGCCTTTATAACAAACATCTGGTTGAGCTCGTCCGGGACGGCACCGTTTCACTGGAGCTGATTGACAGCGCAGTGCTCGGCGTCCTCACCCTCAAAAAGAAACTCGGTCTTTTCGAGCATCCCTATGTCGACCCCGAACGCGAGAAGACCCAGCTTTTGACTCCAGCAAACCGCGAACACGCGCGGCGCATGGCGCAGCAGTCGTGCGTCCTTCTTCAGAACAAAAACTCGCTTCTTCCGCTTGCGCGGGATATCCGCTCGGTTGCCGTGGTTGGCCCCTTTGCCGAGAGCAAAGCAGAACTTCTTGGCACTTGGACGCTCGACGGGCAGGCTGAAGACGTGACGTCGATCATCGAAGGCATCAGAGAAACGGTCTCCCAACAAACCCGGGTAATTGGCGGCGGGATGCATCCGGAAAGCGCAGTGGCCATGGCGCAGGAGGCTGACGCCGTAATTGCCGTTCTCGGTGAACATCCAACGAGAAGCGGCGAGGCCGCGACTTTCTCCAATATCGGGCTTCCTCCCGGTCAGCTTGAAATGCTCTCCCAAATTGCGCAGTTTGAGATTCCGGTGGTCTGCGTTGTCCTTGCCGGGAGAGCACTCGCTATCGAGCCGCTCCGGCGCTTCGCCGATGCTGTGCTTTATTGTTTTCATCCGGGCATAGAAGGCGGCCGGGCGCTCGCCGATATTATCTTCGGCACCGTTTCGCCAAGCGCAAAGCTGCCAGTAACTCTGCCCCGCGCCCCAGGACAAATACCAATCTACTACTCGCAGCGCAGCACCGGGCGCCCACCGGAGCGCACCGCGCGCTACACGACAAAAGCTATCGACATCCCGTCCACCCCGCTTTATCCCTTTGGCTGGGGATTAAGCTATGCCCAATTCAGCTACTCCAACCTGCGCATTTCCCCCGAACTAGCAACGGACGGCCAAAGCATTATAGTCCTGGCAACAATAACCAACACTTCGCCGTCACCGGGAACAGAAACCGTGCAGCTTTATATCCGTGACGAAGTGCGAAGCACCGCTCCGCCGCAGTGGGAGCTGAAGCGCTTTTTACGAATTGAACTCGCCGCAGGCGCCTCCTCCGAAGTCGCGTTCGAACTCGCCAGTGCGGATCTCGGCTTTTGGCAGCACGGCAGTTCGTGGCGCACGGAACCAGGATTGTTCACTTTGCGCGTCGGCCCGGACAGCCAAGGCGGGATTACGGGGCAGTTTAAACTGCTTGAGCAGAACTGAGCAGTTCTTTGACCCGCTGGTAACGGCTGCTGAGCACCGCGAATTCGGCCCCGTCGCTCTTTCCCGTGTCCGGGTGCAGCTTTTTTGCCCGAAGGTGATACTCCCGGGCGAAATCCGCCGCTTGGGCAGCCGGACCCACGTTGAAATATTGCCGCAGACGGCGCAATTCCGCACGTTCTTCGGCGCTTAGTTCACGAGCCGGGAAAGCGTCTTCCCGCCGTGCTGGGACTCGATTCCCGATCAGAACCACAAATCCGATCATTGCCGACAAAACAAAAAGCGCCGAAGCACCAACAAGCCACGGCACATATTGAGTTTCCTTCGCACCACCCGGCATGGTGT
>JAKPSH010000221.1 GCA_029555385.1 Pseudomonadota bacterium | reverse complement strand
AATTAATAATTAAGTGATTTTTATCGCTGCTGTGCCATCAATTGCGTCTCCTCCCGGGACTGACCCTGCACCGGGAAATTCTGAGATCCCTCGCGCGGTGACTGCTGCCTTGAGGAACAACCGGTGGGCTCGGGATGACGGTTAAAATACAGACGATGCCATTGCGCTAAACCTATGCGCTCGGGATGAGGAGAAAAGATGACCGCTGCGCATCATCGCCTGCGCGTTGGCTCGCAGCCATTGGTCTGGACCGCTGGGCGGCGGACAGCAAAAGGCGGGCGTAGGGCTGCGGCGGGCCCGCACCACCCCCGCCCCGGCGCACAAGGTTGAGCCTTCAGCGCCCGGCAGCGTCAAACTCTCCACCGGCGCCTAACCGGAGCAGGTACGCTGCTGCCTCTCTTGGTTGTCCTTAATATGTATGAATACCTGGATTTTCTGCGCTGCTTCAAATACGGGAAAAAGTGCAAACGCGTCCAAGCCGCCCTTTTGCCGCAGCACGTCTTTCAGAACAGATCAAAAACCCGCCACAACCTTTTGCCAACCGCAGCGCGCCGCCCGCATTGATTCGTCGCCATTGATCTGGACCATTGGGCGGGCGACAGCGAAGGGAGGCAAAGGGTTGTGCCCGGCAAAAAAGGTCATGCCTTCAGCATCCGGCAGCATCGCTCTGGGCGCAGCCTCTGGATCGCACAGCCAAGGCAAAATTTATTCGCTTGTTCTCGGGCGGGCTGGTCGCTGAAAAGGCTTGCAAAAGGGGCATGAAATTAAGGCAGACAGCATGCCAGGCTTTTTGCATGTCCAATCATCTAAAATTCTACCTGATATATTCCATGACTTGCTTTTGCGCCAGGGAGTCTGAGATTATGGGAGCCGCGTTTACTGAATTGGGAACTAAAGGGAGCGAAACCATGCTACGCCTGAATCTTCGTTTACTGGCTATTATTGCTCTTCTATTAACAATCACTGCGATATCCAGTGGTGGATGCAAAAAGAAGCCGGCGACCCAAGCAGTGGTGACTGTTGATACAGTTAAAGAAGATCTGGTGCTGGACAGCACGCTCGTGTCGCGTATCCCTGAAAATTCATTTGCGTTCTTCCGGTTTGACAGCACCTCGCCTGCGTATTCCCGGTTGCTCGCATCCCCGTGGGGAAAGAAGGACATTTCATTCCTGGCCAAACAGCATAATAGCCGCATGGCTGAGTTGTATACGGTTATGACCGCATTCGGCCTTAATCCGGAAGATCGGGCGTCCTGGAGCAAAGTTGTTCCAGAGATCGTGTTTTTTGCCGCGCGGCCTGCTGCTGGTCAACCTATGCCGGTTTTTGGCGCGGTTTTTCGCGCTGGTGCCGAAGACTTTAAAGCGCGCTTCGCAAGCGGACGGGAGGCGCTTGCTCGCTTGAATGACACGGTGCAGGATTTGACCTTAGTCAAAGGCAGCGGTTTCAGCGTCGTGCTGAAGGATGACCAGGGCCGGTCCGGTCCTTGGACTCTTTTTTTTGCTGCTGATAGCGAAATGGGTTTTATCGCAACGAACAAGGAACTGCTCGATGCTCTGCAGCAGCAGCAGGGATGTGCCGTGCCTGGTTTCGTCCATGATGCTGCAGTGCAGCGGACGGTATTAGGAATTC
This sequence comes from Pseudomonadota bacterium, assembly GCA_029555385.1. Taxonomy (GTDB): domain Bacteria; phylum Bdellovibrionota_C; class UBA2361; order SZUA-149; family SZUA-149; genus JAKPSH01. Next base: position 73,787 of record JAKPSH010000221.1, on the reverse strand, counting down.
CAAAGGCGGAACAGAGATTCGGCCTCGGTTTGTTGGATATCAGGCGTTTGATCGAAGCAAAACAAGGCAGCACCGGTCCTGAAGTTAGTGCGGACCAAAAGGCATTTCAGGCATTTGTAATCGCTTTTGGCATGGACGAGGTTCCGCTTACGGTCGCGCGAGTGAGTTATGATCAAAACTACCTTGGCGCCGATTCGCTGATCAAGGCGCTCCAATTGTCTTCGGCCCAGGGACTGCTTGCCTATGCGCCGGAGAAGCCGCTTATATTTCTTAGCGTCGATGGCGCAACGCTGAAGGGAATAAAGAACGCGGCATTGAAGACGCAGGATGCTGAGGTTCCTGCGGCAGCAGGATTAGATTTTGTTGATGGGGTGGAAAGACTTGCGCTGCTTGCGTCAGTTGCACCTCTTGGTCAAGCCATGCTGCCTGTACCGGACTTGGCTTTTGTTATCAAAACCAAGGACGCCGCGGGATTACAGAAGCGTATCGAAACTGCGATTACCGGTTCGCTCGGCGGCAATCCGGCGACTGCGGGGATGAGTTGGACGGAGAAGGACATTGACGGCAGCCATAAGATGAAAGCAATTGTAAGTCCTCTGCAAATGGGTGCTTTTCTGGCGGCAAAAGATGATCTGGTTTTCCTTACTAGTACGGAATCGCAAATCAAAGATGCATTCAGCGGCAGGCTTAAGGGGCAGTTCATGAATGCTTTAGCGGGACAATCTAGAGCGGTGCTTATTGATGCTCCCAGTGTTGCCAGTATGTATCTTGACTTCGAAGAGCTGGGGAAATTTCTTGAAAATATGAAAGGAATGCTTTCCATGTTTGCGCCGCAAAATCAGAGCACGGCCTCACTGTTAAGCGCGGAAACGCTGCAAGCTCTTTCGCAGCGAGGACAGATGGTCGGATGGCTCAACAGTCAACCAGGTGCGATAGAACTGCGATATACATATCAGTTAAGTAAGAAACCCAGCTAGGGGGGGTGATGACCTTGCGGTCGGGCAGCCTGCGCGTCTACTTTCGGGAACTGAACAACGTATTGCCGCATCTTAAATTTCAGCACGCTTTGGCTGTTTTTACGGCTATGCACTGGACAAATGTTAAAGGTTTTTTGAGGGGTGCTATTTATGGACACGGTTGGCAAACTGCAGGAAATTTCGCTGCGTCTTGACCATTTGCAGTCATCCGGCGAATGGCTGGCACGCAGTCTTGTTCACCAAGATAGTGCGGCATCACAGACCGGCACTCTTATTAGCGTGCTTGCTGACGATATCCGCCAGCGTCTGCTTGACCTTGTTACCGAGCTCGAGAAGCAGGTCTTTATCTCGCACCGGGCGTAATTTGCCATTATTCCGCTTATAATTCCTCGTTCTCGCAACTAAATCTATTCTGCGACAGGCCCTTTCGGGCAGCATGGTTCCCATTGCTTTGACTTGACAGTAGAATAGGCATTCTTATGCTGTAGCTGTTGCAGCAATTATTCTGCTGAATTTCAGGGACTTATGAGTATCGGCGTGTCATCCGGGCTTCCATCTGTGTATTTAGTGAAGCAGTACTCCGGTCAGCTGCGATGTGAGGATGGAAAGGCGCTTGGGCCTTTGTGGTGGATTGAGTTGAGGTTGGTGGTGCTGATGGAATGGGTGTTGTCTGGTGCGGTTGGTGCGGGAAGGGGCGAAGAGTTTTCAAATTACTCCCATCTCATTCCAGGTCGTAAAGCTCTCCTGATTGGCAGTGTTCTCTGCTTGTTTCAGCTACTTGATGGTTTACTTACTTCAATCGGCGTTAGCCGGTTCGGCCTGGAAATAGAAGGCAATCCCTGGGTTCGTTTCCTGATGCAGGAGTATGGGTGCATCACGGCGCTTGGCACCGTCAAGTTGTTCGCAGTTGCTGTCGTCATCTTTCTTACTTTTTTCACCAACCGCATCCCTTGGTTGAACAGTGCGATGGGCGCTCTTAGCTGCGCTTACTTGCTCATGGCAATATTGCCTTGGACTTATATTCTCTTCGTGCAGCCGCTCTTTGTTTAGAGTTTATTTAAGGCCGTAATACGCGGGTTTCTAGGCAAATTCGATCGTTCTCAAGCCGAACAGTAGCATAAGATATTCAACATTAATTTGTTCCTTGATTCGCCAAATTGTTTTCTATACTATCTTCTATCAGGAACGTCGCTCTGGGGTTCTTCCCGAGGTTTAATAAAATACTTCTTATGATGGGCAAGCCTATAAAGCTTGTCTCCTTATGCGAATTACACAGTGGGGCGAGTACGGCATCCTGATAGCTGCTTATCTTGCCAAAAAACAACATACGTCTCCTGCTCAGGTTGTTGGTGCTGCAGAAATCGCTGAGTCTCAGGAAATAGCGCTGCAATATGCGCAGCAGATTTTGTTGCGTTTGCGAGACGGAGCAATTGTGGAAAGCGTTCGAGGACCTCATGGGGGTTACAAGTTAGCTCGTCCGCTTGCACAAATATCTTTGCTTGATGTGCTGATCGCAGCCGAGGGCAATAGTTTCGAGATTATTTGCGAAGCGCGTCCGCTGGAGTTACCAATCTGTAAAGATGGAAACAGCGCAAACTGCTTCCTTAAGAACATTTGGCTGGGGTTGCGCGAGCAGGTGGACAGCTATCTTTCTCAGTTCACCCTGGACCGTTTGGTGAATGAAATGAATTGTGAGCGTGCTGCGGTAGTCCAATTGTCAACGTGATTGCGGCCTCACTTACTTGCCTTTTTATTCTTTCCATTCGACTTCTTGAGAGCATATACCATCTGGTGAGCGAGTAATACCTGCTGGGTTAAAGGGAGTTTGGCTTTGCGCCCTATTCGGTGCTGGCGATTGCCGACGAATCGAGTGGCGGATAGTTCTTATTATTCAAGAAAATGCTTTCTTGCTTGGCGCATCAAAGAAATTAGAGCGATTAAGCTATGCCAACTAAAGTGTTGCAGCCTTATTATATGATGTTCCGCAACCGTTTCCGGTTTAAGGAGCAATCTCGTAATTCTGTCCGGCGTGACGTGCTGATGATCGTTGTTACGCTGATTATCATGTTCTGCATCTTTTTCGGTTTTGTGATGATTCTGGGGAGTTTGCAAAACAACCCCTTAATCCGGGAAGCTGTGCCGATCAAAATCATCGAACTCTTGTTTTATGCTTTTTTCGTTTTGTTGTTGATTTCGAACACGATTGCTGCGGCAGGGAATGTTTATTCTGCGCAGAATTTGGATTTGCTGCTGACCACTCCGGTATCTAATCTGCGCCTTTATTTTGCCAAACTTTGCGAAATGCTTATTGAAACAAGTTTGATGTTTGTTATTTTTATTGCGCCGGTGGGGTTTGCATACGCCTACTGTTTGCCTTTGCGCCCCGGTCTGTTATGGGGGGCGCTTGTTGTTGTCATTCCTTTTTTGCTTCTTCCGGCAGGCATTTCAGTCATGTTTGCTACGATATTTATGCGCTTTGCGTCGCTGGTTTGGCGCCGTGGTCTTTTTCTATTTTTGTGTCTCACATTTTTAGCCGTCTACGCGCTTCTTTCCTTATTGGGGATGCTTAAGCAAATTCAGCTCGAACGAGGCGGCGCAAATGCCATAGTCCAGCTTATCGGGTTATTTGATAATCCAAACCCGGTTTGGCTGCCTTCGCGCTGGGCTGCGGATATTTTGGGGTATTATGTGACAGGACAATCGGCCAACGCCGGGCTGGAAATTACGCTTCTTTGGTCATGCGCGTTTGGATCGCTTGCTTTAGGATACCTGGCCTTTGATTATTTCCTTTTGCCGGTACGTTCGCTTGCTGGAATGCACCATCGTCCAAACGAAAATGGTATGATGAAAAGGCGCAAGCGGGACATTTTTCGCACGCTCTTTGAATTTGTTTATCATCGTGTTCCGCTTGATGAACAGTTTCGGGCAATCATTCTAAAAGACCTGACTTCTGTCGTGCGCGACCGCGCGCAAGCTTTGCAACTTCTGATTTACCTCGGTATTGCCGTTGTGGCGTTGGTCATTCTCGAATTTATGAGCTCGGCGCTCAACTTGAGCTTCATCGGGCAGCGAAGCTGGTGGGCGTTTCTTGCAAGCTGCAACGTTCTTTTTACTGGTTTTGTGATTACGGCGCTGATGACCAGGTTGGTCTATCCGTCAATCAGCCTGGAGGGAAAAGCATTTTGGATTATGATTACCGCCCCCATCGACATGGAGCGGTTAATTAAAGCGAAATTCTTGTGCTGGCTGCCTTTTATTATGTTCATTGCTTCTGTGCTCTTGGTTTCCGGGGTGGTGGCAATTTACGCTACTTGGGAGCTCATGTTGGCCTCGGTGCTGGTTGGGCTATGCTTAAGCATTGGTTGCACAGGTTTGGCAGTGGGAATCGGGTCGATCTTTGCTTCCTTTGAATGGGAGTCTCCCACGCAAATAGCAACCGGCTTCGGTACGCTGGTGCTGCTTCTCGCCAGCTTGGCCCTGGTGGTCATCATCTTTATGCCGGCTTCGACGCTGATGTTTATGTGCACCATTTTAGAGCCTCGCGCTGTTGTTGGGGAAATGTTAGCTCCTTTCGGCAAAGCGATGATGGTTTTGCTGATCTTCTTGATTAACTTTTTGGTCGCTTCTTTTTCCTGCCGCAAGGGCGTAGAGTCCTTGTCTTTGCGCAGAGCATAAGCGCAAACGCGTGTTTTGTGCCGGGAATGCTGTTTTACCAGTCCCCCGTGTAAGTGCAGACAGTATCGTCACATTCCCAGGGGTCTGGCGCTGGGGGCGGCGGTGGTGCTGTCGCTGCTTCCTGTATGCCGGATTCCCAAAGTGTCTCCGCAGTATTGGATCCGCAGGGGCCGGCCCACGGGTCAACAAGCTGGCCGAATCCGGAGCCCCATACGCCGAAATGAAGATGTGGTGCGGTGGACATGCCGGCAGAGCCAATCTCGCCGATTTTTTGGCCTTTTGTGACCCAGTCGCCGGCACGTACCGTCGCGGAACCCGTCTTTAGGTGATCGTAAGTTGTAGCAAAAACTCCCGGTAAGTCCCAATGCCTGATGACAATCTGGTTCCCGCCATAGGTGCACCAGTAGCAGCTGCCTGTGCCGGTTGAACCTTCGCAGTATTCAGGGCGGCTGCCGGTGCAGCTCATATAGCCGGAAAAAACACCCGGACCGGGTGCAAGCGAAGGTTCAACACAGTCCGGGTGCTCTGAGACTGTCCAGGCACAATCGTCAAATCTGCCGTCCAATACCCAAACAACTTGCCCGTCTGCGGCGGCGAATATGTCAATGCCCGCGGCTGCTGCGCTCTCAGCGATGTCTGTTCCCGTATGGCCGAGATATCCGGGATAACCGCAGTCAAACGCTGTCCAGTCGCCGTCTATGTCCGGATAGCCAATCGGGCCGCAAGTCTCTCCAATAACACAGGCTGCTGGCCAGCCTAACTTATTAGTCGTTTGATCGAGCGCAACCGTCTGGGCTGGGGCGGCTTCTTGGGCGGTGCTGCTGCCATCAGCTCCACCGCCTCCTCCTCCGCATCCTGCTGCCGTCAGCAGCATGCTGGAAAAGATGGCCAATATGGCAGAGAGCTGAATACTGCTTTTCACGCTGATTTCTCCATTGAGGACTTTCTTACCGCTGATCCTAAGAACGGCCCTAATGGCGTGCCGCTTAAGATTCTAGAGCATTTTTCAGAACCTTGTAGCGCTTTTTGGCGCTGCAAGTTCTAGAAAAAGCTCTATCCTCCGCAGCTTTAGCGAAGGAGGATGTCGAATCGGCAGATACGAGAGATCGCAAACACTAGAGCAGTCTGACTTATGGTGCAGCAAGAGACAGAGACTGGCCCGCAGCGGACTGCTCAGTCAAATCAACTGGTTAGCGGCGCAGATTCGGATGGTTGAATATGGTTATCTTGCTAAACAAGCAAGGCGTGATTTACGCTGAAAAGCGGTACGAACTGTTGTTTATTTGGTTGTTATTGACTGGAGGTTGATGATGACGGAGCATAATGAATCGCTTGTCCTAGTCAAGGATTTGTACGCGGCTTTTGCGCGAGGCAATGCCGAAGCAGCTCTTGCGCTTCTTCATGAAGCTGTAACTTGGGAGATAATCGGACCGGAGGAGATTCCATACTTCGGCCGGTACTGCGGCAGAGTTGAGGTCCGGCAGTTTTTCTCAATGCTTCTTGCTACGCAGGAGTTTGAACATTTCGGACCCGAAGAGTTTATTGTTGATGGCTGTAAAGTAGTTGCCTTGGGCAGTGAGAGAGGTATAACCCGCGCCACCGGGCATCATTTCGAGACGCGCTGGGCGCACTATTTTGAATGCCGCGAACAGTCAATTGTTGCTTTTCGTGAATATATCGATTGTGCGCCCTTGATTCGCGCGCTGACCGGCGATAATGCGCCTGCTAGCCCGAAAATAAGCGAATAAATTTTGCCTCGGCGGTGGTCCAGAGGTTTCGCCCAGAGCGATCCTGCTGGGTGCTGAAGGCGCGCCGCCGCCGGCTTGCAGAACTGCGCTTGCAGCAGACACTGCCGAGCTGAACAAGCTACGGCCAGGCAAGCGCATTTCCACCAGCCGGCCCGCCCCACGGCCTCACCGGCGCATAAGGTTCAGCCTTCAGCACCCAGCAGCATCGCTCTGGGCGTTATCACGCCGCACACAGCAGCACCGCTAACTTTGATTTTTTAATGTAGGATAATCAGCATGCTGGGAAGCATTCGCAGTAATTTCGCCCCGCACCTAACGGAGTAATGCTTAAGCATCACAGAACCTCCAGGTATTCATACATATTAAGGACAACCAAGAGAGGCAGCAGCGTCTCTGCTCCGGTTAGACGCCGGTGGAGAGTTTGACGCTGCCGGGCGCTGAAGGCTTAACCTCATGCGCCGGGGCGGGGGTTGTGCGGGCCCGCCGCAGGAAATCGGATTGCCGTGCTGTCTTGTGCAGAGAAGCATCTCCGGTTCCTGCAAGCCGAGTTCTGTAGGCGGGCGGCGGCGCGCCTTCAGCGCATGGCAGCGTCAAACTCTCCACCGCCCATGCGCGACTTAAGCTTTTACCCAGGCGATGCCACAAATCTGCGCGATTCAACGATTTACAGGGGGGAATTCCGCCTGCGGCAAACTTATTCGCTTATTTCAGGACTAGTCGGCGCGTTGTGTTTTAATCGCTGCTATGCTGCGCCGGACAAAGTAAACCTGCCAACGTCCTCTTTGCGCTCCATCAACAAACGAAAATGTACCGGCCAACGCTCTGGTTTCTCCGTGTTCGCCGAGAGCCTTTTCTTCGCCATTCAATAAAATGCGCTGCCGCTCGTTGGCCAGCTCCAGGTCGATACGCCTGATTCGGCCTTCGATCTCCCGGCCCTGAACGGTGAAATGCCCTAATCCAGGAAGCGATGCCTCGCCTTCTACAATTTGATCGTGGTAGCGCAGATCCAGCGTCAATATGTATTCTTTCGCCGGCCCATCCTGTTCGGCACCGGTGATCAGCGTTCCGCTGTAGTATTCAACTTTTGTATACTTAACTGCGGCTGCCGAAGCACTGCTTAGAGTAGCTGCCGGAGTTGGCCCTTCCTGAATCGGAGGGGACGCTGGTTGAGGATCTGCCGGTGTCGAATCGAGGTGCTGCAACGCGGCAATTGCGGCATCGGCCCCGCTAAGTATCATCGGCGGTGCCGGCATCTCCGGGAGAGGGCTTGGTGCAGTTACTGCGGTGTGCGGCGAGGCGAAAACTTCTGCAGGCGAAGCAGGCTGCGCAGTTGAAGCAGGCGCAGTTTCCGTGATCTCCGCTGCAGGCTGTCCGATGTCTTGTTCCGCTTCGAGGGCGGCGAGTGCTGCCGCTTGATCAGCCGAGAGTGAGCGGTCAGAGCCGGTTGATGCGGTCTGTGATGCCGCGGCGGAATCAATTTCATTTGTGCTGACGACTTGGTTTGCGGCGGACTCAAGTTCACGCAAGTATGCTACACGGGCTGCTGCCTCGTGTTCCATCCGTTCTTGCTTGTTGTGAAGAGCGTGCTGTGGTTGGTCAGTATCGGCAGACGGCCGGAAAAGCGTGACCATCGCCAGAACGGCTGCGGCTGCGGCGCCCGCCAGCATTCCACGATTTATCGTCTTGGATCTCGGGACATTGGGTTCGATTAGGGAGTTGGACGGCGGGGCACTGTCCAAATGGTTCTTAATAAACTGGAGCATATCGCCGGCAGCCGGGAAGCGTTGTTCTTTGTTTTTCGCGCACGCTTGCACAACGGCTTGCTCAAACCATAGTGGGAGTCCGAGCCGCGCTGCCCAATCTCGTGGAAATGGTTCGTGCATTTGCTTGACCGCCATTTGCACAAAACTATCAGCAATAAAGGGCACCTCTCCCGCGACCATTTCGTACGCCATTACACCAAGAGCATAGATGTCCGCCAAGCTGTCGCCGCGGCTTCCCTGCATCAGTTCTGGCGCCATGTAAGCCGGTGTGCCCAATACCTGCCCGGTCTGCGTCAGACGTGCTTCCACTTTAACTGCACGTGCGGTGCCGAAATCGACAATTTTTGCCCGGCCATTCTTGTCAATCAGTACGTTTGCGGGTTTCAGATCCCGATGGACAATGCCTTGCTGATGGGCGTGTTCAACGCCGGAAAGAATCTGTTGCAGCAACTCCAAGGCCTTGTCGAAAGGAAGCCCTTTTTTTACTCCGCGTATTGCGTGCGATTTGATCGCTGAATCTATTTGCTGGCGCAGGCTGTCACCGTCAACTAGTTCCATCGAAATGTAACAGTAACCATCGCTCATCTGACCAAAATCGTAAACACGAACGATATTTGGGTGAGCAAGGTTTCGCGCCAACAAAACCTCATTGCGAAAGCGGGCAAAAATGCTTTCGTCGGCGGCAAAGCGCGGGTGAAGGAGCTTCAGCGCAAGCCGTTGGTTATTGAGCTGCTGGTCTTCGACGAGAAACACTAGACCCATGCCGCCTGAGCCCAGAGCCGAGCAAATTTGGTAACGCCCGGCGACCAGAGTTCCGGGTGTAAACGAGTGTTCCGTTTTGTTTGTTTCGTCGTCCGGCATTAAACTGATTCCGGCTTATTTCTGCTTTTCAGGCTGATGTTAGGCTCAATTACGCACCGGTGCAACAGGATGTTTAAAGCTTATGCTGTTCGGCAAGTGCGGCAGAGTGGCTGACGGTTCTTGCAAGCAACTGCGGCAGGCGGGGTTTGGCCCGCATACGTACCAGAACCTGATAGGAAAACAACCCGCGGCTGAGGCGGATCAACACCGCATTTAAGCTCAAGAAGAGCCGGGCCGTCGCCGCGCTGCGCAAAGCGAGAGGGTACGGTGCCGGTATGCCGCGCAATTCAGTTATATCGAAGCCAAACCCGCGAACCATTTGCACAAGAGATCGGCGCGTAAAAAGCCGGGCATGCGTCATGTCGAGAATCCCCCTTCTTCCATAATTGAAGAATCCGGCAAGCAAAACGAGCCGCTGTGGCAAAAACGCAATATTACCCGTCGTGATTACCACTTCAGATGCCGAAGTCGACGGAGAGTTACGGAGCTGCAAAAGGAGACGTTCTGGATTACGCAGATGTTCGATAATATCGAGCGCAAGCACCTTGTCGAAAGATAGAGAGCTATTCATCTGTGAAAAATCGAAGAACTCCAGATCGGCCTCGATCCAGTGTTTACTGTTTGCCTGTGTTTCGGTGTCAATGCTTAAGTCGATCGCCGTGACCTGGCAGCCTTTATCAACGAATGGCTGGACAAGCTCCCATGGACCGCAGCCAAGCAGCAACACCCGCTCGCCAGGGTTAACGCAGGACAGAGCCAAAGAATGCGAAGACGGAAAATGAAATTTGGGCTGGTAGCAGCACCCCGGGGCTTGGAGGTCAAACTTTGGCTGGTAGAATACTCCTTTGTCCTGAAGACGATAGAGAAAAGCCGTCAGCATGGCGCGCAGGAATGAACCAACATTGACGTCGAGGCGTATGCAGCTTTCGGAGATCACCGACGGACCAGTGCTCAGGCATTTTACTTCGTGGCCGGCCCGGACCATTTGCAGCAGCACCTCAAGAGAGAATTCGATGCTATCCGAATTCAGATCAAAGGGGATCCCGGATAGGGCAGAAACCGAGTAAGCGCGGCAACACGGCTGAAAATGAAGCGATTCTGTTCCCGCGCCAAGATTGAGGAGCATATTCATCAACCGGCAGAGGGTGCTCCGGACCAAGCAGCCGAGCTGGAGCCAGTTTCTGTGCTCCGGTGCCGGCAAAAAGCACACAACAGCAGCCTGCCTTTGCTTAATTGGTTGCAAGAGATTGACTATAAGGTCTGCGGAGAGCTCCGGTTCGTCGTGAATCGATACCAGCGCATCGAACCTGTTCTCTATTGCGAAATGAAAGGCAAGCTTCTGGGCGCCCCCGTATCCCAGACGGACAGGATTCTTGAGCACGGTGATTTTTGCCGTGGTTTGTGCAGCAAAAGTCTTGCCAATAAGATATGTATCATCGCTCGATGCATCATCAATAATCAGCAGTTCCGTGGACCACTCTTCTGAGTCAAGGAGGTAAGGAGATATCGCGGACAACAAATGCGGCAACGTTTCATGCGCATTCCGTGTGAAAAGGACAAACAACAGTCGAGGAAGGTTAGATAAAGACACTTTGCCGCAGTTTCTCGAGAATTAATGCTCGTTATAGGAGATTGCCGACCATTGACTATAACGCAGTAAAAAATAAAGAGTCAATGAACGCTGTCGCGCGCGAGCATCGTATGCTGCCAGGCGCTCAAGGCGGCACCTGCATAGCAGATGACGCCGATCCAGTACGAAGCGGAAATACCAGCGCAGAGTGAAATTAACGCAGCAAGTATTGATGCGCTTACGGAGGCGGCGCCGTTTACTCCCCAAAGCCACGGACGGAGGCTGTTTTCTTTTGCCCGTATGCTTTGCATTAACCAAGGAAAAGGCATGCCCATCAGCAGGCCGATTGGCGCAACAGACAAGACCGAAACAAGAAGCCGCACTGGCGTGGAACATCCGCGATACTTAGCGATAATTGCCGGAGTCAAGACGCCAGACAGACCAAGCACAAAGATTAGAGTGCAAAAAAGCCAAAGCAGTTGTTTTCTTTCCTTGCCGCAGATGCTGCACCAGCGCGTCAAGAAGCTGCCGATGCCTCCGGTCAGCAATAAAGCGAAAAGTACTGCCGTTAGTCCATATACCGGATGGCCGAGGAAGATGATCAAACGCTGCATTTGCGCAATTTCAATCAAAAGATAGCCCAGGCCGATAAAGCCAAACGCGGCGGATAATGGCCAAACTGCTGGACCTGAGAGCGTCGCCAGGGTGTGTTTCAAGGGGCGCACTATGACAAAGTAGCTCAAGATAATTACCACAGCAAAAAGAAAGAGCAGGATGCCGATGGCTTTGGCGTTATGCGAAACGGCGCGAATCGCTGTGGGACGCCAAAAAGTAAGGCTGCGCAGCCGCAGAGTATTAAAGAAGAATGGGCGATCGTCGGTGGGCGGCGAGAGATCGTAAATTGAACCGTGCACGAGGGGATCTTTGAAATTACCCGCAATCAGTGCCTCCAGCAGGGGATTTGTTGTGCTCCCGGGTCGCGAAAGAAAAAAGAATCCCATTTGAGCAGCTATTTCTGCGGCTTGCTGCAAATCGGCTGTTGAAAAAGGGGAATGTGAGATCAACAGGGTGCCGATGCCGTTTTCGCTCCCCTGGTGGTCCAGGGGAATATTGGTCAGCGCGAGTATGTGATCCTGCGGCGAAGATACTCCATTCGCGCGCAAGGCCGCCGCAGCAAGCGCGGCACTGCGCAGCAGTTCTGCGGGACGCTCGGGCGCAAACCAGCGCGAGATGCTGAGTATCCCATTAGCGGTCAGCTTAGAAAGCATCATCTGCCATGCTTCCAGCGTATACAGCGAATTCTCACTTAAGGTAAGCGCGCCTGCTGCGGTCGCAGCCCAAGTATCAATCAGTGAAATTTGAATTATATCGAAGCGCCGGGAGCTTCTGGCGAGGTAGCTTCGTGCCTCATCATTAATAAAGTTAATTTGAGGTTGCGCATCCAGATGGCCCGTGAAATCACCGAATTGATTGTTGAGCGCATCTAAGACATTTTCGTTGATTTCTATGCCAAGCACAGCTCGCTGAGCAAATAAGAGCGCAGAAAGAATATCCCTGCCGCCGCCGCTGCCGACGACAGCAGTATCAGCATTTTTCCGGAGAAAGTGGACGAAGTTTGTAATGTCGCAGCGCAAATACTCAAGTGGCGACAAGTTGCCGTCAAATTCGGTCAGAACTGTTGCGCCAGCCGCATCAATTTCAAGGCTGCGTTGTGTGGTGCTGGCGCTTCGCGGACATTGCGCACCGAACCCCCAGCCAAACTGTTCATCGCTCTTCGCGCCGACCGCCACGCGCGAGAAGCTGTTCCACCTTTCATAGGCCGGCAGTTCTTCCCATTCGCCTTTGACCCAAGAGAGACGCACCAACGGTATGCCTGCGCGGCTGAGCAATCCGTTGCTGATCGCTGCGGCAAAAAGCAGAGCAAAAAGCATCATCGTTTGGCGGCGCAGATCCAGCAGTCTGAATTCTGCGGCAAAAAAACAGCCAGCGAGGGCAGCGGCGCTGGCTGTACAGAGCGCTGCGCTTAGTCCGTCAAAGCCGTTCATTATCGCTACGGCAAAGAGGCAACCGGACGCAGCCCCACACAGATCGGTAGCATATACGCAGTTCACGGTGTGCGTAAACTTAGTCAGCACCAGGCAGATAGCGATGCCGGCAAAGAAGAAAGGAACACTTAATGCGGTATAAGTTGCAAAATACGCGAACAATGAGACTGCTGTCGGGGCGGGATACAACGGGATAACCAGGTGGAGCACCAAACTGATGGCTATAGACAATGCGAAGCAGGCGGACGCTTGGCATAAGCGCGTGCCAAGCGCTGAGCTGCAGAATACTTGGGGAAGGAGGTAAACGGCCACGGCCCCGGCGCTCATGCCGAACATGGTCAGCGATATCGCGACAAAAGCAAAGTGGTGATACATTGTAACGCTAAAGATGCGGGTCAGGACGATCTGAAAAGAAATTGCCGCCAGCGCAAGCAAAAAGACCCCGCAATAAAAGAAGAAGTTTATGGCCGGCTGAGCAATTGTCGGTTCGAGCCTATCGTCGTTATCCGGGGACATGACGCAGCATTGCCGAATCTTCTACTTTGCCACGAGACGCATCAGCTCAGGATAAAGCTCTTGCGTGAATTCATGAAGTCTTTGTTCAGCCCGTGTCAGCTTGGTTGTTTCGCCTCCGCTCTGACCCAGAGGGGTAGAGATTTCAACTAGTCCGCCGTCAGAGCGGTTGTGCAGCAGTTTCTCGATGGTGATAAAAAGCAGCGCACTCCATTCGTTGGCGTAAGTGCGCTTTCCGCTGAAGAACCAATAGTGAAACAAAAAGTCCCGCTGTGCAGACTGCGCAATAAGGCTATTTGCTCTAAGCGACGGATTGTCTGGCGCGGTTTGGGGAAACTTGAACAACTTCTCGCTGTGCGACCAGGTGCTCCAGCCGTTTGCCGGAAGGCAGATTGCCGGCGAATGCTTCGCCGCCTGATGTTCGCCGCTTTGATGTGTCCAATAGCCGATGTACAAATCAATCATGTTTCCGTCAGCGTCGGTATAAGTGCGCTTTAGTGCATGATCAAGTTTAAGAATATCGCGGGCGACCTTGGCCAATCCTGGTCCGTCGACACCTCGCCAGCGCCCAAGTTGATAAGGCAATGCGCGCAGATCCACTGCGGCAACCTCGGCTGCCGAGAGGCGTGTACGGAGCATACCGTATGCGGACCCCGCAATAATAAAGAAGACAACGGCAAAAAGTGCTCCGGCGAGAGATACGGCACGAGTCATTTGATCCTCCGGAATCTAGGTTCCAACTGCCGTCCGAAAAAGAAAAGTATCGCGAGTCCCAGCAAAAAAACGACCATTCCTGCAAAAGAATGGAAAAAGCCGGTAGCGGTCGCCGGATCAACAAAATAGGCGAGAAGGCCCGTCAAGGCAACGCGGACAATATTCAAAATGACTGCGGTGATTACGGCAATGGCCAGGATGAGCACGCTGCCCAGCCAGTTCAGCTCCATCAACGCAAGAACGATGAGCGCAACGGTAATCAGCGAAATGAGCGAGCGCATCCCGCTGCACGCCTGTTCGACTAGAAGCCGCATGCCCGGAATCTCAATTACGTTGCCCATGGCATGAACCGGAACTTGGAAGAGCTCCAGCACCTTTGCGCTCACTGCGGCAGCAAAAGTTTGAAACGGATTGAGCAGCTTGGGCAGCAGTGAATCAGGCACTGGCTTGGCCATATAATTGATCAGCAAAGGGCCGGCAATAGGTGCAACTAACCGTGCACCAAACAAAAGCAGTAAAACGCCAATGAGTGTGGGAAACAGAAAAATCCAGCAGGCAAAAAAAGAATCGCCGGCACGCCCGAGCAGGTAGCCAATCAACCCGGCTGCATAGAGAAACGCGCCAAGTTTTGAGAAACCGACTGCTGAAGCATTATCCACGGGCAGGCGTTCTGCGATTTCTTCGCGCCGGCACCAGATTAAGTAGCCGGTAATAAACGGCAGCAATAACCCGTGCGAGTAGTCCTCATAGTTCCAACATATTTCAGCCACATCCCGCAAAGTCGGATAGAAAAGGACCGCCAGACCGATTCCTAGGCAGAGCGGCAGTAATATGCGAAGTTCGGTGATTTTCCCCAAATTCCCCCCGGCGCTATTGCTTATGGGCTTCTATGCTGCGCGCATAAATACTTGCTTACTCTGCTAGAAAATCAGCCGGAGATCAAGACAATGAGTTGCCGCGGGGGAATTAAGCGATGTTCCAGAGTTTATGAGCCTGACCAGTCAAACGCCATGGCGGATTGGCCAGACAGTATGCTAGTGCAAGACGGGTATTTTCCGCAGTCTGTTGTGGGTCCGGCAGATAGATAGGAAGCAGGAAAAAATACTCGAAATTCATCCCCAGATAACAGGCCGGGTCTATATCCTCTTGCGGGAACGGCAATTTCAGCTCGTTGCCCG
The DNA here is from genome assembly GCA_029555385.1 of Pseudomonadota bacterium. Lineage (GTDB taxonomy): Bacteria > Bdellovibrionota_C > UBA2361 > SZUA-149 > SZUA-149 > JAKPSH01. Next base: position 58,743 of record JAKPSH010000221.1, on the reverse strand, counting down.
ATTGTTGTATAAGCGGGGTATTTGCCTTGGGGCTGACGGTGATCCAGTCAACAAGCGAGGGGGCAGGGATGGTTCCGTTCGTTTCGACAGCACTACAGAAGCCGTACGCTTTTACGTGCTTTAGCAAGTGATCGTCAAGCTGAAGCAGCGGCTCCCCTCCGGTAAAAACCACATAGGGTTGCTGAGCGGCATCGAGCGTACAAACGGCAGTGTGCCAACAGCGGTAAATGACATCCGCAAGCTGCGAAGCGCCAGGGTAAGTTCCGCCAAGCTGTCCGTCCTTGCGCAGGAAATCAGTATCACAAAACCAGCACGGCGATGATGGGCGGTCGGCTTCTTCGCCGCTCCAGAGATTGCACCGCGCAAAGCGGCAGAACACAGCACTTCTGCCGGCATGCAGTCCTTCACCTTGCAGCGAGTAAAAAATTTCAGCAACTTCGTAGCTCATGACTCTCGAGCGGGATAATCTAGTGGATCGGTCAAGTCTGCCTGCTCAAAACCGCGCTGGCGCAACAGACAGGCATCGCAGCAGCCGCAAGGGCTGCCGCCAGGAAGCGGGTCATAGCATGAACTGGTCAAGGCATAGTCAACACCGAGTCGGGTTCCTGTGCGGATAATCTCGGCTTTACTCATTTGCTGCAGCGGGGCGTGAATAACAATCCGTTGCCGGAGCTCCGTGGTCATTTTTGTCGCCAGGTTTGCCAATGTGCTGAAAGCGGCGATAAATTCCGGGCGGCAGTCCGGATAGCCGCTTGTGTCGACGGCATTGACGCCGATGAAGATATGGCCGGCGCGAATAACTTCAGCCCACGCAAGTGCGTAAGCAAGGAGCAAGGTATTGCGTGCAGGAACGTATGTATTGGGAATGGACGCGCCTATGGCGCTTTCCGGCCTGCTTTTCTCGACCGGTGCGTCGGAGGTAAGCGAGGAGCCGCCGAATGTGCGCAGGTCAATACTGATGCGTTTATGTTCGCGAACTTGCCAGTGCCGGGCAGTTGCGGCGGCACATTCAATTTCGGTCCGGTTGCGCTGGCCATAGTCAACGGAGAGCGCAAATAGTTCATAACCCGCGCTTTTTGCGATGGCCAATACGGTGGTTGAATCAAGTCCGCCTGAGAGAAGCACTACCGCACGTTTATCCGCGTCTGAGCCGTTCATTTTGCTCTCCGATAACATAATTTTTGCGGTCATATTAAGCGGTGCTCATTACCTTGTCAAAATTGGATCCATGTTTCGCTCTGGTCATGATCGGGCGTGCAGCAGGCCTTTTCATGTGCGGCTGCTGATGCTAGTATCCGCTGTCCAAAGCAAGCACAAGTGAATAGAAATTATGGCAAGTGCACCTTCTAAGCAGCTTGATACGTTTCCTAATCCCCGTCCCGGGCGGGAGTATGAAATTTCATTTCAGTGCCCAGAATTTACTTGTGTTTGTCCGAAGACCGGACAGCCGGACTTTGCGGAGATTCGCATTGTTTACGTGCCCGATCAATTGTGTGTTGAGCTTAAATCATTGAAGCTGTATCTCTGGTCATTCCGCAGCGAGGGCGCATTTCATGAGGCGGTGACGAATCAAATTTTGGATGACCTGGTTGCTGCAATTTCGCCAAAGAAAATGACGGTAACCGGTGATTTCAATGTTCGCGGTGGGATTCATACCGTAATCAAAGCCCAGTACCAGCAGTGACCTGCAGAGCCGGCGGGGTGACCAATTTGGGAAAACCCAAAATGAACCGCCTGCCGGCCTCGAGCATCGGTGCCCGATTCTGCATGTTGTTGAAACACATAATTATCTCCGTTTCGTTATTTCCTCTTTTCCGGGGCGGCCTTCACGAACGCACACAGTGCTCCGGCGACTCCGTAGCAGTCGATGAGCTGGTCCATTGCGCAAATAAGCAGCTCGCAGCCTCGCCGGTCCAAAATCGCGCAAGTTTCTGGATTGTCCTTCGGGACAATGACGCATTTGCGCTTGGCCAACGAAACCAAGAACGAACTTGTTGCCTGTGGTTCGTGCGGCGGAGTATCAATCGTCTCTATCCCTTGGCGGTTGAGATGAACCGGATCGGTCGCCGTTGGATCAACCAACGCAACACCGTCACCAATTGGCGCGATCGCTGTTGAGAGATGTGTGATTCTTGAAGAATCAAACTCGGTGGGCACCGCCCGCCAGTCAAGCTCGGCGCAAATCTGGCGAAACACGCGAACACCGCTCTCGTTGACTCTTCCGGAGATGCCGACAAAAGCAAGCCGGCATTCAGGAAAGGCAACGATGTTGCCGATTTCGAGGACGGCCGTGGGGTCACAGGCTGCGATGCTTCGCCAGTTTTCGCACGGAATGAGCCGCCGTGCTGCCTTGGCTATGCGCTGTGCTTCGCGCTGCCGCCGGCGTGACTGCATCTGGCCCTGAACGCAGAGGTGGCCGAATAAACGCAGGTGATCCCCGACGAAGACCTGATCAGCGAACCACTCGTCAATCTCTGGAGAGATGAGTTCGACGCCGCATTGTCTCAGCGCGCCCAAGAACTCTGTCCACTCGAAGAGGATTGTATCATAGTCGGCATTTGGCGGATGCGAAGCTTTCGGACGCTCGCAATCGCTCGGCATGCTTTTTGCCGGCGGCACAACGAGCGCGCAGCTGTCCTGCCACAAGTCACGCAGCGTAAGCCCGCGCGGCGACCTGACCAACTCACGCCAATTACTGGAATTGATCACTCTCATCGCTTCTCTCCTTCTGTTCGTTGTGAGACTGCTTGCAGCTTGAGAAGGAGCTGACGAAAACCTTTATTCGTCACCACCGCCAAGCCTGCTCTGCTATCCTGCCGGCAGGCTTGGTGGAAAGTTAGTTTGCACGCCAAACGGCGAATTTCAAAGAGCACAGGTATTCACACGAAGCAGGCGGTATGATTTGCTGTTCGTGGTCCTATTTTAGCTTCTGGGACGAAGCTATTCCTGGTTCTTGGCAAGAAATTGTCTAAGCCTGGGCAAACGGAGAGGTGTTGCGCCTAGCTTAGAAAAAAAGAGATAATTCGAACCGGTGTTGACGCACGGATTTTATGCAAAAAAACAGCACGCTCGATTCTTGTTTGGTCCTTCGGCTGCTTGAGCCGCAGGATAAATCTTCGCGTATGGCTGAGCGAATTACGTTGCGTGGCTGGTGTCTGCTTCCGGCAGATGGTGCGAACGCTTGTCGTGGCGAGGAACAACTGCCGCAAATTAAAGTAATTATCGAAGAGCATGGCGGCAAGCGCACGGAACAAAGCGCAGGGCTCTTGTTTTTTGGCGCAGAAGTGCCGCTGGAAGCAGCTCCCGGTTGTGCTTATTTGGAGGATTTCCGGCTTACCCCTTCTGAACGCAGTGTCGTGCTGTCCGCTGGGACTTTGCCGGGAGTTGTTGTCGACGTTTTTGGTTCAATTAACATTAGCGCACTAATTCCAAAGGCGAACGAGTGTGCACGACTGTTTTCGTTGGCACTTGCCGCTGAACATGGCGGTAAGGTTAGCTTGTCTAATCCTGCTGTTATTTCAGTTTTTGCGCGGGAATCTTGGGATGCCCCGCGCGGTGGATTCATGTCACCCAGTCACAACGGGGATATTTACAGCGACATGATCGTCTTTGACGGTTGGGCGGTGTGCCCGGGCGATGCCGTGGCAAGAGTAGATCTTCTGCTGGGCAAAATTCCATGCGGGGAAGCTTCGCGCGGTATTTCTTCTCCGCTGCAATTCGGTGCTTTACCTGATATCAAGGAGGCGTGTTCATGCCGGTTTTCTAAACTGGTGCGCCGCAGCGATTTGTCGAGAGAAGTCCTTGCGCGCCAGGAGCTGATTGGCACGTTAAGCGTTGAAGCTCGTGTTGTTTTCAAATCGGGCCGTGAGATGATTATTCCTGGTCCAAATCTGAACTGGCAGCCGCCGGCGCAGGCCGGTGAAGACGGCGCCATAATTGGCGAGATCGAAAGCGTAAAGCGCACCGGCTGTGGTGAAGTCGAAATCAGCGGCTGGGTGCTCAGCGCGAATTTGGACGAGCCGGTCTTTGTTTTTCAAGCAGCGCGAACTGAGGTTGAATTCAGCAAGGCCAGTGGGCAAGTTGCCGGGTTGTCTTTCTCGCCGCGTCCGGACATTTTGCAGCGTTATCCGGCGCTGGACTATGGTCAGCCTGCGGGGTTTCGTTTAACCATTCACCCCAGCGTTTTTGGACCCTACCCGGGATACGTGCGTATGCTTGTGCAGGCAGATGGTGCCGCTAGGCCGTTCGTTCCAGGGCCGGACAAGATGAAGGATCTCTTGGCGAAGCTGATTAATGTACGGCAAAGCACGAGCATGGTTGAGTGCGCCATGCGGAATGTATTGTACGCAGCGGGCCGGGCCGGCTTTCGCCTGAGATCAAAGCGGACGCTCAGGCCAGAAACCGCGGCCCGCGCGGCTGAGCGCCGGCGATTAGTTTTTTGCTCACACAACCTTTCTGCGGTGGAGGGTGCGCCTAAGGTTTTGTTGGAGGTGGTGAAGTATATGAACACCCGCAACATCAAGGCAGAAGACATGCTCGTTGTATCACCGCACGATGGTGAGTTGCGTGACGAATATTCAGCGCTCGGTGTGCCGGTGCGGATCCTCGCGTGTTTGGCCGCTGCCGGATCGGATACAGCAAGCTACGGCCAGGCGATGCTTGAATTTGCCGTGTGCTGCCGTGATTTTGCGCCTGCTATGCTCTACGCCAATGTAATCGATGCTTTTTGGGCGGTGGATGCGGCATCGCGGCTAAAATTGCCGGCTCTTTGGGCGATCCATGAAAGCGTTGATCCGTTGTCGTGGAAGGCGGACCTCGCACCGGCGCTCAGGCTCGCGTTTTTGCGTAGTCTTGCCAGCGTGCCGCGGGCAGTTTTTGTCGCCCAATCTACGGAACGGCTTTTTGCGCCGTATCTTCGTGCCGGTGCGGCGGTAGTTATCCCCAATGCTGTGGACACTGCTAAAATTAACCAAATTTGCGGCAGTCTGCCGCGCGGCGAGGCGCGCCGGATAATTGGCGCAGGTGAGCATGATACTGTGGTGACGGTGATCGGCACGACCGCGCTGCGTAAAGGTCAGGATATTTTCCTGCGGGAGATGGCTCTGCTCAAAACGCGCATGCCTGAGCGGTCCTTCCGGTTTATGATCGTGGGTGCACGTAAGGTTGAATTCTTGGATGTGCTTGTGGCAATGAGCAAGGATCTTGGGCTTGAAAGTGAAGTGGTGTTTGTCCCGGAGACAAAGGAAGTTGCGCCATATTACCGTGCAAGCGATCTGATGGTGATCAGCTCACGCGAGGAATCTGCGCCGCTGGTCTCTCTGGAGGCGTTCGCTTACGGCGTGCCGCTTGTATCGAGTACCGTATTCGGGCTTGCGGAGCAAATTGATGACGGCATAAATGCTCTTGCTTTTGATGTCAACACTCCTGGCGCATTGTCGCGCAAGGCCCAGCAAGTGCTTGACGATCCCGAACTTGCTTCGCGCTTGGTCGAGGGTGGGAGAAGAACAGTTCTGGAGCGCTATTGCTTTGACGCGGTTCTTGTGCGCTACTTTGAGGAAATCTCCCGGCTCTGCCCAGCGCGCTTGACGTAACGCGCAAGTGCAAGGTAAACCCCGGAGGCGGTGATTAGCCGGATTGCCGTCGATTCGCCGCATTTGCTAGTGTTTTGGTCGGTGATGGCCCGATAGCCAAGTGGTAAGGCAGAGGTCTGCAAAACCTCCATCCCCGGTTCGAATCCGGGTCGGGCCTCCAGTGTTTAAGCTGTGTGGGGTGCTTTATGACTTACGTAGTGGCCCAGCCTTGCATAGGGTCAAAGGATCGCTCGTGTGTCGAAGTGTGTCCTGTGGACTGCTTTTATGACTACGATGACCCAAAACTGAACGAAAAATACGGCGCTGAGCCTCGCAGGCCTGGTGATTACGGGATGCTTGTTATACACCCCGATGAATGCATTCATTGTGGTGCCTGCGAACCGGAATGTCCTGTTAGCGCGATATTTGAAGAAGACGATGTGCCAGAGAAGTGGGCTGAGTTTGTGCAGATTAACGCGGAGGTCACTAAAGGAATGTCCGCTGAGGAGTTGGACAAGAAGCGGGTCACTGTAAAATCTTAGTTGGCGTAAATCCTTCTCATATCGAGTTATTCCCAGAGCTTAGAAGAAAGAGTTAGCGCCCTCTTGCCTACCTCGGGATTATGAGGCATAAGTTTACTGCCTGTTTTGATTGAGGATATCCTCAATTGCAAATGTTGTCCTTACTAACCATTTCGCAAAGGGTTTTGCGCTATGCCAGTTATGATCGTGGTTGGTGTGCAGTGGGGAGATGAAGGGAAAGGTAAAATTGTTGACTTTCTTACCGAAAGAGCCAAGTTAGTTGTCCGTTTTCAAGGCGGTAATAACGCCGGTCATACAGTAATTGTTGAAGGACGCAAGACTGCCCTGAAGTTAATTCCGTCGGGTATTCTCAGGCCGGCTACAAGATGCCTTCTTGCAGCGGGAGTAGTTGTTGATCCGCAAGCGCTTTTTGCCGAGTTTGATGCATTAGGCGAAGTGGGCATAGAAGTTACGCCGCAGCGCTTCGGCATTGCCGGTGAAGTGACGCTTGTGCTGCCGTATCACCGGGCGATAGATGCCGAACGTGAAGCGCAACTTGCCGCAAAAAAAATTGGGACAACCGGCAAAGGGATCGGACCGGCATACGAGGACAGCGTTTCACGCTATGCCGTGCGCGCAGCGGACTTGTTCAATCCTTCACATTTGGAGGCGCTGATTTCGCGCAATGTCGAGTTAAAGAACAAGTACCTGAAGGCAGTATTGAATTCCGAAACCCAGTTCGACGCAAAGGAACTTTTTGACGAGCTGTGTGCGTTAGCCGGGCGGCTTAAGCCTTACTTGGCCAATGTGAGCCTTGAGGTAAACGAAGCCTGTGCCCGTAACGAATATGTAATGTTTGAAGGGGCCCAGGGTTCGCTGCTTGATATAAATCATGGGACATATCCATATGTTACTTCTTCGCATACTGTTGCGGGGTTCGCCTGTGTTAGTGCCGGGTTTGGTCCCCGCCTTACGAACCTTGTCGTTGGCATTTGCAAAGCCTATGCGACGCGCGTTGGGAGCGGGCCATTTCCTACCGAAGACTTGACTGAAGAAGGGGCCAGAATGCGTGAGGTCGGACGTGAGTTCGGTACGGTTACGGGAAGACCTCGGCGGTGCGGCTGGTTTGATGTTATGGCTGTGCGGCGTGCGGCGCGTTTAAACGGAATTGATACCCTGGTCATAACGAAGCTGGATGTACTAAGTGGTTTTTCCCAAGTTAAGCTCGGTGTATCTTACGAACTAGACGGCACGCCGCTCCAAGATTTGCCGGTGTGCGCGGATGATATTGAGCGCCTAAAAGTAAAGTACGAGGAACTTCCCGGCTGGAACGAGGATATTACTGCCGTTCGTTCTTTTGGCGAGCTGCCTAAAGCTGCTCAGGAAGTCCTGCGGCGGATCGAGGATGCTGTGCAGTGCCGTATTGGTGGTTTTTCTGTCGGGCCAGACCGGGAGCAGACTATTATTATGGATGAAAGAATCCGCTCGTTTGCCAAGGTCTAGCGGATGTCAGCCGGAGAAACAGCAGTGGCTAGAGCAAATGTCCAGCGCAAAATGGCCGATAAGCCGTTGGTCCTTGTCGTCGATGATGAAAGCGCTATTTGCAGCAGCCTTGCTGGAGTGCTGAAAGACGAAAATTTTGAGACAATTTGCGCAAGCGACGGTTTTGAGGCCCTGGCTAAGGTCACGGAGTTCCAGCCTGACCTTGTTTTCCTGGATATTTGGATGCCCGGGTGGGACGGTATTGAGACGCTGGCTAAGATCAAGCAAGCGGCGCCGCAGACGGAAGTGATCATGATATCCGGGCATGCAACGATCGCTAATGCCCTGGAGGCGATTAAGCGCGGTGCATTTGATTTGATCGAGAAGCCGTTTACTATTGATACTATTGTTTCTACTGCGGCAATGGCTTTGGAGCGGCGCCGCACGGCGAAGAGAAACAAAGCAAACGGCGAACCTGAAACCGGATTTGATGAGCCGCGCCGGCGTCTTTTCCGTCATGACGGTATTCTTTCGACTGGACTCAAAGGACGCAACCTGGGTCAACGCACGCTGCGCGAGAGCGTCGTGCTTTATGGCCAAGGGCTGCACTCAGGGATGAAGAGCGGACTGGTTTTAGAGCCGCTGCCGAAAGACTCTGGCATCCACTTTGTGCAAATGGGCGGCGCAAGTACCGTTCCGGTCCACGTTGATTTTGTTGAATCAACGGGCTTTGCGACGACAATTCGTTCAGGCGCTGCTTCGGCGGCCACCATTGAGCATTTAATGGCGGCACTTCATGCTTACCGCATCTCTAATCTTCTCTTGAAATGTAACGGGGAAGTTCCGATTTTAGATGGTTCCGCAGCTCAGTTCTGTAAAGTAATTGAAGCCACGGGGATCGAAGAGCAGGGAGGAGATTGGTTCGAAATAGCTGTGCCCGAGCCGATTCGTATTGCCTCCGGCGGATCGGACACGGAATCGCTGATGATTGAGCCGGCGGATGTTTTTTCTGTTTCGTACGAACTGCTCTATCCTGCGCCTGTTGGCCGTCAGGATGCTTTATTTGTGATGGATGGCCCCGAGGCTTTTCGCGATCAAGTTGCTCCGGCACGTACCTTCGGATTCATGCGTGATGTTGAAAAGCTGCAGCGAGCCGGGTTGGCCGCGGGAGGCCGCCTGGACAATTTCATTCTCATCGGCGAGGATCGGGTAATTAATACCGAGCTGCGGTTTGCCAACGAACTTGCGCGGCACAAGATTCTCGATATCGTTGGCGACATGTTTCTGATCGGCAGGCCGATTCGTGGTGCCGTCCGTGCAGTGATGACCGGCCACTCGGATAACGTGCAGTTAGTAAAGGAGCTTCGCGCTCGACTTTGATCCTCCGCGCTTCAAATTGTGAATGTTTTCTACGCGCTGAAAAGCTGCAAGGCGCGTAAGCCTACATCCGTGATCTGCCAACGATTGCTGGTAAAGTCACCTTTTGGCTCAGGTTCAACTAGGTTCTTGCCTTCCAATGTATAAAGCGCCCGCAATACTTCGTCATTATCTCTGATTCCGGTCGTAACCGAGATTTCGGTAATCTCGGTTATCCGCCGATCTCTTGCAGCGTTAGAGTCCCCTAAATGCCTTAAGATGACCAGTTCACTTGACGAAATCTTATTCCGGCTCACGTTGTGCATAAGTTATTGATTTAACAGTATTTTGTTAAAGAAATCGCTGAAGCGACTAGTTCTTTAGCATGTTTTACTAAATTAGGAAAGAATAGGAGCGGCTATATTTTGCGGCAGCCAGTTTAAGCTTAGAGCCCGCCGCTCAGCTCTTTTTCCACAAGCTTGGTAAACTCTTTTTCCAGTTCCATAAACTGGGTTTCAAGGCTGGTAAAACGCATAGTGGCCTGAGTATGGATATCGGCCAGCGTCCTAAGCTGGGTTCTTGCGTTCTCGAGCGTCTGGCCGACCTGATCCAACGCTTCCTGCTGTTCCGCGGTTAACCCGACTTCACTGTTCAAGACCTGAAGTTCGGCTAAGGAAGTGGCAAGCTGATCCTCCAAATGCTTCACTTCTTCCGTCAAGCGTTCTTTATTCGCTTTGACCTCAGCAACCAGCATTACAGCGTCTTCACGCCCTCTTTTGAGCGCATTGTGGGCGGCTTCCTCCGCCTCAACCGTGACTTGCATTGTTTCTACTTGACGGTCAAGTTTGCCAAGCCTTTCCTGGGCCTCCTTGAGCTGCATCGAAAGGTCCGAAACCTTTTTGTCCTGAGTTAAATACTCGTCGAGCGGCAGCATAGGGCCGAGCGCTGCTATTACCTGATCAATCTTCGAGCCGAATTTCGCATTTTCGGCTTTAAGGGTTTCTGCGGAAGCCGCCACGTTCTCATCAAGCTTATGGCGCAATTTAAACTTCCTGAACGCAAAGACTGCACCGCTGAAAAAAACTCCACCAAGAATTGCTGCAACTATCGACTTCATTCGAAGAAACTGGATATTTTCTTATTCTACAGGTATTTATATACTCAACTATGTTTCAGCAAGCAAAGTCTATTCGCGGCGTTTTTGGAATTAGTGGAATGGCTCGTAGATAAATTTTCCCAAGATCCGATAGGAATTGTTCCATGATTTCAGAGAGTGAACTTCGTCAAATCCCCTTGCTCAACCAGCTCGATAGCGCTGAGCTGAAAAAGCTTATTGAGGTAATGCGGGAGCGCAAGGCTCCGAAAGGGAGTTACATTGTCTATGCGGAGGACTCGGGAGCCAGCATGTTGTTTCTCGTGGAGGGCCGCGCGAAAGTTACCTTGGTGTCTGATGAAGGCAAAGAAATAGTACTTTTTAATCTCGGGGAGGGGGATTTCTTTGGTGAACTGGCTGTGTTAAGCGGTGAGGACCGTTCAGCTAATGTCGTCGCGACTACCGACTGCCGCCTGTTTGTTCTTGGCGCAGAGGATTTTCGGCGGCATGTGACAGAGAACAACGGACTTGCTCTGGCAATGATGAAGGAACTTGCCTTGCGGCTTCGGGCAGCGACGGCAAAGATTGGTGATTTGGCTCTGTATGATGTTTACCGGCGCGTAGCACGCACACTTCGTTCATTGGCTGCCGTTGAGCGTGTTGGAGACGCAGAAAGTTATCGTGTCGTGGACCGGCCGACACATCAGGAATTGGCTAATATGGCGGGGACGAGCCGGGAAATGGTGACCCGCGCGTTAAAAGGTTTGGAGGAGGATGGCTGCATTACAATCGAGGGGAATTCCATTCTGATTCGCAAAATGCCACTATAACATATCAACCCCGGCACGATTGCGCAGATCCGTTAGAACCGTAAATGGGCAAAACTATAGATCCAGCGATACTGAGTATAGCGTTTAGTAATCGCGATTTATGTACCCGCTGTGGCACATGCGTTGGCATTTGCCCGGTCGAAGCCATCAGCGTTGGCCCGGATGAATTTCCGGTCCTCGACTCCGACAAATGCATCGAGTGCGAATTATGCCGCAGGGCTTGTCCCGGGGGTGAAGTATCATTCCAGCAGCAGACACGGATATGTTTTGGTTCCGGCCAGGATAATTCGTCTTTCGACGGACGTGTTGTTGAGACCTATGTTGGTTACGCGGCGGATCAAAGAATACGCGAAATGGGTTCGGGAGGTGGTGTGGCCAGCGCGTTGGCTTGGGATTTGCTGCGTCATGGCGATGTCGCAGGCTGTCTTGTTGCAAGAATGAAGCCCGACGAACCTTGGCGTGGCGAAGGGTTTGTTGCGCGCACCTACGAAGACCTTTTGTCGAGCCAGGGATCGAAATACACGGTAGTGCCGCATAACGCAGTCCTGGGGCAAATTCGTAACATGACAGGCCGTTTCGCCTACGTGGGACTTCCTTGTCAAATTCACGGTTTGCGCTTGATGATGGAATTAGAGCCGGTTTTCAAGGAGAAGATTGCCGTGATTATCGGGCTCTTTTGCGGCGGTGCATTAGAGGTGGATTTTATACCGGATATCCTTTCGCGCAAGAAAATTGCCAAAGAGGAGATCAAGGGATTTCAGTTTCGCGGCGGGAGTTGGCCCGGAAAGATGCGCGCAGTAAAGAGGGACGACAGCATGGTCGATTTGCATCTCTCCGATTATAAGGAAGGTGCATACAACTATTTTGCACATCTTTACAATCCTATCCGCTGCATGACCTGCATTGACGGGTCCGCGCATTTTGCTGATATTGCGATCGGAGATGTCTGGACCAGAGACTCTCGCGGCGATTACGTTTATCGCGCCCATTCCCGGATTCTGGCTCGAACGGAGAGGGGGAAAGAGGCTGTGCGCCGTGCGATCACCCGCAAGAGTCTGTGCGCTGAGGACGTAACCAAAAATCCGCACTATCAAACGCATCGGGCGCATACGCGGCGTAAGAGCATATCTGCACCGCTTCGCATTCAGCGTCTATCCCGGGCCGGTGTAGCCGTGCCGAAATATGATCGGAAACTTGAGCGGGCTCCGGTTTTTCAGGATTTCCTCGCTGAGCGCATGGCGACCCTTGTTTACCGACTGGGACGAATCAAAACCTTGCGGCTACTGGCCATGAGCTTCCTTGTGTCGCGCTGGTCGCTGCCGCTGATTTGGCTCCGGGTATGGCGAAAAAAAATCAAGTACCGCGGATAGTATTACGCGGCGTATCTTCGATCATAACTGGCGTTTCTTTCAAGCAAGCCGTCTTTGCTCTGCACTTTTGTGCGCAGCCAGCGGTGAGCCTGTGAAACGTTGCGTGGGATTGCTAACGAGCGCACGCGATTCCTGAGTCGCGTCGGTTCGATGCCGAGATGATCGCAAATCCATAAAAAAGAAAAAGGCTCAGACGGATCCGAATCGCCGAACAGCCAATCTGTGGCTTCTCCACAAGTCTCTTCATCCGTGCCGTAATAATCAAGCACTGCCCGGTCCAGCGTGGCGACAAGCAATTCGCGTTCTGGTACCAATAGTTTTGGAGTCGAGAATTCTTTAGTGCCCAGGACCTCGTATATCGAAACCATATTCCCCTCTTTTTAATCTGGCGGGTGCGTTCACAATCTGCCCATTACGTAACCTTGGAGCTTGGACGTGTGACTCGCCGAGTCCTTACACGGTATGCCGAATAAAAGTCGTGAATATGATAAGTGGCTAAGATTGAACGAGAAGTTATAGGGCGTCTTTTGGTCGGGTATTACCTGTCCAGCGTCGAGACGGCTATTTTGGGCAGCGAATCCCCCTTTATTTGCTCGATGGCTATTCTAAAATTGCGGACGTTTTGCTCTACGGGAAGGCGGGCGGCCAGCGCGAAGTAACCGCCGAATGCCTGTGCTCCTTGGGGAGTAAGCTTAAGAGTAATATCCCATTTCATGCTTTGAATTCGCACAAGATCAAGCGTCTGCAGAGCACCGGTGCCAGTTACTTCACCCAAAGAAGAGAAACAGCGTAATTCAGGCACCGTAACGCGCGGCCCCTCCATGACTGCCTTCAAGGCAAGATTAATTGAGGTTGCGGCAGGTACGGCAACAAGACCAGCGATCTTTCCGCCGCCCCCGTAAGAGCCGTTTTCAACGGAAACAGATGCTTCCGCCCTTTCTACAGAAAACTGCGGCTCAAGCGGACGAGGTTTCCTTGCGGGATCTGTGCTCTCGCGAAATACTCCGTCAAGCGTAACAGCGAAAAGCCCGTTAATGCCGGATGAGCCTAGCAGCGGGTGCTGGCCAAGGTCTATTGCTTTGCCCTCAGCCTTAAGCTGGATTTTATCCTTTTCGCCTAGCTGCGCAAAACTTAGCTTGAGGACTCCATTATACAAATCCAGTGTTCCACGCCAGCCTTGCCTGAGGCGCAGCAATGATATCAGCCGCGGGATGATCGTTGTCCGATCAAAATGCAGTGGGATAGGCCATGGACTAAACGGCAGAACCAATTTAACGTTATTGAGCACGACCCGGCCTGGAAACTGCAGATCTACCTGCGCAGCGTCGAGAAATAACCCTTGTTTGCGCGCGTTTTCTTTGACCTGAGAGAAAAAATCTTCCGCATATTCGTCGTATGGAAACCGGATCACTGCAAATACGGCAAGCATTACAAGGAAGGCAATAAGATGACTGAGGTGTTTGTTCATCCTGGATTGAACTACGAAGACTTCTTCTGGATACTGAAAATCTCAAGTGTCGCGGCAAAGCTGTTGTCGGCAGACGAGCGAATAATGTCAACCTTCCCCAAGAAGAGCGGACTTCCGCCTTGTTCGAGCTCATAAAGCAGTTTGATTACCTGTTCCAAGGAGAGGGAACGTACATTAAGTGTAAAAGCTTGTTTTTCATAATCAAATCCGACTTGGGATGGAGACCCGCCTTTTTTTAGATCATGAGTATTACTGCCGATTGTCTGGCGCACGATTCGATCAAGTTGATCGGTGACTTCTTTAAATGTTGTCTGAGATTGCGCAAAGGTTTTTTGCGCTTTTTCCAGACGGGAGTTCAGCGTTTTATACCGGCGAACAACGCGGCTCAAATCTTCGAGCTGAGTTGAGCGGAGAGCGAGCACTCTCTTCGTGTCGGCTACATAGGTGCGGATTTCAGATATCGCCGAATATACTCCGTAGCCAATCACGCAAGCCAGCGTGAAAGTCACCAAATACCGTTCCCGCGGACTCAGCCGGGCAAATGTCAACCAAGACCGCCGCATCAGTGATGAAAGTCGTCTAGTCATAGGCCATTATTCGCAAATGCCGATTTCTGCAGAAATATTAACCCGGGCTCCCCGGCCCTGACCCATCGGAGTGATATTGACGCTGCAAAATCGCTCCTTCCGTTGCTTAAGCATCTCCTCCAAGGCACCGGCAGCAGGATTATCGGGGACGGATCCGCGAAAAATTAAGCGAGAATGACCAATGCTTAGCGTGTCAATTTCGATTTTCACCTCTGGGCTTATGGTTTGGGAGAGTTCGCGCAGAGTCTCTAATGGAGACAGGCTGGAAAGTGATCCAATTCCGCGAAGCTGATCTTCAATTTTTTGAATCCGGTCTTCGAGTTCGGAGAATTCTGTTCCGCGAGGTATCTCCTCGTCCGGTATCGCCGTCGAGACAATCTCGTGTATCTTGTCATCTATCGCCTTCAGGGATTTATTTGAATGATAGACCAGGGCCACGGCCCAGCCGACGAGAAAGAACATCGCAAGACAAATTGGCAGCAGCTCGTCACGAAGTGCGAACCATAAATTGCCCCAAGCCGGCTGATAGGCGAAAATACCTTTGCGAAAATCAACCGGCCTTTTCGCGGGGTCTTTTGCTTTGCTGTTTTCCGAAGCTATGGCGCCGACTGCCCAGAAAATTGCGGAAAAGTCCAAATGCTCCCCCGTTTGATCGCGAACGGCACGCTCAATGGGAAAAAGCTTAACCGGGATAAAAAGGACTTCAGAAAGCACGTGAGCGGCTTCCCGGTTCCCGATGAGATAAACAACCGGGAATCGTATGCTGAATTCGTGTTCTGCGGCGATAACTGAACTCTTGATCATCGCCAGAAGCTCGCCATTAGCTGTTTCCCCCGTGCCGGGCTGATCGGGTATCGGCAAGTCGCGAAGTTGACACAGATGATCTTCGACAAACAACGCGATGGAACAGTATTCTTCGCTCAGAGCAATTAACACGTAGGTTGAGCCAAGCGGCTCTCGCGAAATTGAGGCAAGGGACGCCAACATGCTGGCCCGCGTGGTGAGAATGTGCGGTTCTGCCCCGAGTGCCGACATAATACGGAGCGTTCGCTCGATATCGCTCCGCGGCGCAATCGAAGACAAAATTTCATAATTATTATTGCCGTTTTTTGCCAGCACGACGTTTGCTACGACAAACTCACCGACATCGAACGGCAGTGCGTCTTGAATTTGAAGCGGCAAGACCTGATCTAGCTTTTTTTGATCGGAAAAGGGCAGGAAGCTCTTCTTGTACAGAACCTTAATTGCGGGTGCCAGGGCAACGATCGAATCAACGCCTAAATCTATCAAAGTGCTTGAACTGCTTGTGGCAGTTTCTTTCATGATAAACGCTGCTTCTGCGGAGGATGAAACCTCAGCGCCTGAAGTTTGAGCGGCCATCCCGTTTGTTCCTTGTTCGCCAGTGCGTTCAGGACTGCTGTGTGTTCCAGTTAGCGTCCGCGAAGTGATGCTGATGAGCTGAATGACCCCGTCTTTATCCTGATCGCCAGTGACGACAAGAGCCTCTTTGTCGGAAATGCTGATCGCGGCAACTGTAGACATCGTGATTTCTCGTTGTTGAGTTAAAAACCTACCATTAAGGAGACGAAAGAGAAATACCTAAAACCGTCCCTATTATCGTGAGCGATTTGCGCTCTGCATGAGGAATACCGCGGTCCGATAAGTATCGAGCTTGCCTTCGCTCCCTTGGAGGGTCAACGTGATTTCAACAGCCTCCGGCAAGCGAGCGCCCTGATTTTTCCATTCGCTGAGCCATTGCCCTTCGCGCCGAAAGCGAAAGTTCAGCCCCGCCACGTTGTCGGCGATGGGAAAGGCAACGCGGCGTTGTTTTCTAATTTCTTCGCTGCGAACATCGGCTGGAACTTCCTCGCGAACCAGGATTTTGTTGCCTTTTGCCGGCGAACGCTGCTGCTGCCGGGAATCTTCTAAATGATAGTCAATCTCGACCAGTCCATAACTGGGAACCGTATTGAAAAACAGTTGACCCGAGTTGATACTCACAAAGCGAAGTTGATCCTCATCGTTGCTTGTCCCCTGTTTGTCGAGCCCTTCCAAAGTGTCCGTGCTGTAAATCGGAGTTGATCTCTGGTCTTCTTCACGTTGAGACAGCGCGATGGGAGCCCGGCTCGTAAGCTCGCGTGACATTCTCTCCAGCACGTACTGAGCAACACGCGCTGTGTCCTGTTCACTTTCAATAATGGCACGGCCCCGTAGTATTCCGCTGATTGTTCCGTACAAAATACCGGACATCAGAGCAAGCAGCACGGCCACAACGACTAGTTCCACAAGAGTAAAGCCGTGTTCGGGCAGGTTGGGGTGTTCCTCAAGTTCCCTTTGTTCAATTACGTTACGGCCAGCGCAATGCTGCCGTCGATGGAGACATTTGCTCATTGCCTAACCTCCTCCCGCTGCCGGATAGGGCGAGGCTGGTAAAGTCTGTGCAGATAAATTAACATTGGGAACGAGGTAAACAAGCGAGTAACGATCGTCCGTGGTGTCGCCCCAAGAGATTTCGATTTCCACACGCCGCAGTGCATCAGCCAAAAGGGGCAGATCGACGCTAGTTACTGATTGGGAGAACCGCCAGCCATCTACGGCTTTTCTTGCATTCCGGTCGCGTTCTTCATCGAAATATCCCGCATCTTCCAGTGCCTGCACCAGCTCGCGTTGTTCTGTGCCGCTCTCCGGCGGGTCTGCTTCAAGTTCAATCATTGTCATCAGGTATTGGGCATAAAATGCGGCGCGTATGCGGCTGCGCTCCATGACGTAGGTGTTAAGCAGGCGCGTATGCAATCCAATCAGTGTGGTGAGCGCAATTCCCAGGATAGCCACGGCTACTGCCACTTCGACCAAAGTGAAACCGGAAAGTTTTCTGGCAGTCATCGTGTTCCTGTAACCAGTTCGGCGTATCCTTCGGTAAAATCGCGTTCTCCCGGCTGGACAGACACTTTGCCGGTAGCTGGATTGATTACTACGGTGTATAGCTGTTCGCCGGCTTGAAGCACTACGGCGGCGAACTCCGCCGAGCCCCGCGGAGAAAGCCGCAAAAAAGCTTGGCCGGATTCGATGCGTTCGCCGTGCAGTGTGACGCTGCGGAAGATAAGGCCCGGTGGAAGCGTTCTTTGCTCGGCAAGCGAGGGGAACTCTACGGGCCGCGCCAAACGCTTCGGGCTGAAGGGATCGGCAAACATTGTTTCGTAAAACAGTTCGTCTAATGCGCCGCCTTGACGCAAATCTTCTTCAGCCAACTCTTCTTCAATAGAGAGCAGCTCCTCTTCTTCCTTTTTGGCACGCCGTGCCTTTTCTGATTTTGTCCGGAAGTTCGCGAGGTAGTCTACCTGGCGAACGATGAGACCGCGCGGGATGACTTCACGCCGCACGTAATATGAGTTCTGATCCAGATTAACAACTATCCGGTAGGAATCGCCGCGTCCGTAAGCTTCGTTGAACAAAAACTGCCATGTTTCGGCAAACTTTCGCAGTTCTCCTTCGGCCTTCCAGCCGAAGAGAGACTCAAAACGAATTGCCGCAAATGAACTAATCAGCGCGATAAGAACAATTGCGAGCACCAACTCGACAAGAGTAAAGCCGCACGACGAGGGCCAAGCCGGACCATCCTTTCGCGCACGCTCCAGGTCTAAGCATTGATTACCAAAAGTCAAGATGCTCTCCAGACGAAATGACGGCTAGCCGCGATATCTCACAAGGCTTTATTACGGCTAGGGCAACATGCAATCCGGGTCTGTGTAATCTCCGGCTGTTTAGGGCCGCACCGTGACGTCTTGTTTTGGTCCGTCACCGCCTTCCGTGCCGTCCGATCCGAGACTCTTCAGTCCATACGTGCGGCCATCGTTGTCGGATTTGTAGACATATGGAGCACCCCATACATCCTTCAGCTCTTCTTCCTCGGCGAGCGGCATGAAAATCTGATCGCTGTTCCGGACATCTGCGCCGCCTTTGACAAGCTCCTCCAGGCGGGACGGATAAGAATTATACTTCAACCGGTACTGACCCAGAGCGTTTTTAAGCTTGTTCATGCGCACAACGTTCAGCTCTGCTTTCGCAATGTCTCCCTGTTGAATAACGTTTTTGCTGACGACCACGGCGATTAGACCGATCAGCACGATGACCACGAGCAGCTCAACAAGCGTCAATCCGCGATGGTTGAGAGTTTTCATATTTTCCTCCGTAACTTTCCTAAGCATAGCATGCTTCTCATGCATGCATCATTGATGTCATTTCCAGCATTGGCAGCATTACCGCCGCCAGAATGGTTCCTACAATCAGCGCCAAAAAAATAATCAATAAAGGTTCAAGAATTGAAGTAAAACTTGTAATTACCGCATCCACTTCGGATTCGTAAACGCCTGCAGCACGAAGCAGCATGGGCTCTAGCTGGCCGGTTTTTTCTCCGATGGCGACCATGTGTATAAGAAGACGAGGAAACTTGCCGGATTTATTCAATTCGAGTGCCAGGCTCCCTCCCTCCCGAACACCGTCAGCGGCTTTCTCAATGGCTTCTTCCAAGACGACATTACCAATAATGTTTTTTGCAATATTAAGCGCAGTGAGCAGCTCGATTCCGCTGGCGAGCATCATGCCGAGGTTGCGGGCGAGGCGGCTTGTTGCAATCTTAAGCCTAAGCCCGCCGATAACAGGCAAGCTCAGTGCAAAGGAGTCATAAGCATGCCGGCCTCTTTTGGTCTGGATATATTGCCGCAATCCTAAGAACGCGCCGAACCCGCCGATAATAATTAAGTACCAGTACGACTGAAAGAAGCTGCTTAGTGAAATCACGACGCGCGTTGGTAGAGGGAGTACGGCCTTTTGCTCCTGGAAAATCGTGGTAATTTGCGGGACTACGTAAGCCATGAGCAGCATAATTACGGCACAACACAGCACCAGCATCAATATCGGATAGGTGAGTGCTGATATAATTTTCCGGCGCAGCGCTGCCTGAGCTTCGAGTAAATCTGCCAGGCGTTCTAACACCATATCCAGTGAACCACTAGCTTCTCCTGAAGAAACCATATTGGTGTACAAGCGAGGAAAAACTCCTGGGTAAGCCCGCATGGCGTTTGCCAGGTTCGATCCTTCGTTAACTTTGTCGCAAACTTCGGCGACAACGCCTTTCAATCCAGGTTGATCAATTTGATCGGCAAGAGCTTTTAGCGCATCAACAAGGGGCATTCCGGCAGCCAGCAGAGTGGCAAACTGCCGGGTGACGACAGCAAGCTGGCCTACGCTTGTTCGCGGGGTGCGCCCGGCAAGGCCGCTCAAGTTCCAGCTGCGTGGCCCCTGCCGGACCTGAGTTTCCTCGATGTGAATGGGAAATATTCCCTGTTGTTTGAGCTTGATGCGCGCGGCACGGACGTTATCCGCGTCAATCAATCCTTTAACCTCGCGGCCCTTGGGGCTCAGTGCTTTGTAAAGAAAGACCGCCATGTCAGGCCGCTGTATCCTCCTGCGTTACGCGAAGCACCTCGTCAAACGAAGTAACTCCCTGGAGAATCTTTTTTGCTCCGTCGGCGCGCAAGCTTGATAAACCCGAAGCTGCCGCGCGAATCTGATTAGCGTTAGCACGCGCCATGATCATATTGCGGACATTATCATCAATGAGCAGCATTTCATGGATGCCCATACGTCCGCGGTATCCCGTGAATTGGCATTCGTTGCACCCTGTGTCGCGCGCCCGGTACACGGCACGGCTTTGCAGACGCAAAGGATCCAGTCCAAGCTCCCGGCACTGCGAATCTAAAAGTTCATGTGCAATACGGCACTTTGTACACAACCGGCGGACAAGGCGCTGTGCCATGACGCCGATGAGGCTTGAAGAAATCAAATAGGGTTCAGCGCCCATATCAAGCAGGCGGGTGAGCGCGCCGGGAGCGTCGTTTGTGTGCAGTGTGGAGAATACAAGATGACCGGTGAGAGATGCTTGAATAGCAATCTCAACGGTCTCAATGTCCCGAATCTCACCGACCATGACGACGTCGGGGTCCTGGCGCAAAATGGCGCGCAGTCCATTGGCGAAAGTGAAATCGATTTTTGGGTTCACCTGCATTTGTCCGATCCCGGTGAGCTCGTATTCGATTGGATCTTCAATAGTTAGTATGTTCTTATCTGCGGCATTGATATGGGAAAGACAGGCATATAATGTCGTTGTCTTTCCGGAGCCCGTGGGTCCGGTGACCAGGATGATGCCGTGGCTCTTGCGGATGATCTTATGAACCACATCGCCAATATCAGCGCTGAAACCGAGAGATGCTAAATCGAGCAGGATGCTTGCCTTATCAAGCAAACGGAGCACGATTCGTTCCCCGTAGCGGGTGGGAACGGTGGAAACACGGATATCCACGTCCTGGCCGGCTATCTTCAAGCCGATTCTGCCGTCTTGCGGTAGGCGCTTCTCGGCAATATTAAGATTGGCCATCACTTTTACCCGTGAAAGTATGGCCGGCTGAAACATTTTGCTCTCACTGTCTACGTCCTGCAAGACGCCGTCGATGCGGAAGCGAACCTTCAGTTCATTTTCGAAAGGTTCGATGTGGATATCTGAGGCGCGTTGGCTGGCTGCGCGAAAAATAAGTGTGTTGACATAGCGGATAATCGGCGCATCTTCATCCTCGGCGTCGGTAACATCAATTTTTAGCGTACTTGAGATATCTTCGCTGCCGGCATCGGCGTTTTGTGCTTCCAAAGTGCTGTCCCGGTCGGACATCAGGCTCGTCCTGACGCTGTTGATTGCGCGAATGATTTCATCCGGCGGCGCGACAACCAGATGTACCGGGCAATCGTAGCATAGGCGAAGAGTATCGGCCGCTTCGACGGCCAAAGGATCGCTTACTGCCACAGTGAGGCCGTTTTCATCCAGCCCCAGGGGAATAACCTTGAACTGTTTGCCCCAGGAGCCGATGATCCGTCCGAAGTCGCCATAGACAAGTTCCTTCGGCGGAGCAGCTCCGGCAAGGCTGGTGCGGTATTCCAACCCAAGCACGGCAGCGAGGCGCCGTGCATCGACGGCGCTGATTGTCGTGGTCGAAGTCTCGAGCAGTTCTTCTTCTTCCAGCGCTTCCTTAACGGCGCTGCCGGGAGGCGGTTTATTTGCGCTAGTATCTGTCGCCATGCGCTAAAATGATTTCTTCCTCATCCCTTGAGCCAGTGTTTTTTGCCGAGGAGCATTGTTTGTTCAGGCGAGAGAATATGCCACGCGGCGGAATCCCGTAGTCCAGGGTGCAAAACTGCCGCTTCATCCGGTGCGGCGTAGACTCCTAGGCACACAAACTCATAGCTGGCATTTTCCGAAGCGAAGCGAATTCGCTCGCCGACATGGAAAAACTTTGCGGCTGGCGAGCTGATATGACCCAGAACAACGATGCCGACGGTCTTATCGGCATCCGCGTAGGTAAAAGGTGCTTCACCTTTATTGCCCGAAGGGCTTTTTGTTTGGCGGAGGACAACAAAAGTCCGCAGCGGGGACTTTTCGGAAAATGCTTTCTTTAGAGTCGCTGTCTTCGCTTCCATCGTGGGAAGTGCGTCAGTGACGGCGGAAAAAGGACCCGGCGCCGGCGGAGCGTCCGGCAAGGCAGGTGACGGAGGGGAAGCTTCCTCGCTGCTATTGGTATTGGTTTGCGGAAGTTGCGGCGAGACAGTGACATCAATAATATCGTCTGCGGTAAGACTATCAGTATCTTTTGCGGGGCTGCGCACTGCTGCCTCGGGGCTTGACGGGTAAGCGGCCTTGCTTTTTTCCAGTGCTTTCAGCCGGGCCATGGTTCTTTCGCTAGCTTCCTGTTCTTCTTCACTCAGTGTTTCTTTGATGCGCGGAGGTGTAACTGTTGTCGGCAGCCGCCGGTCTTGAGCAACGGGTGCTTCTTCAACTACTTTGTCCATGCTGCGGCTTTCAAGAACGGCGCGTCGGTCGGGCTGGACTTCGTTTTCTTCAATATAGCCGCTGAGACCGCTGGCATACTCCTTAGTTGCATCGCGGGCATCATATTGATCGACAACAACCCGCGGCGTGATAAATACCAACAAATTAGTGCGATTCGTTAAGTTGTCTTGGCGCTGAAACCACTGGCCGATCACGGGGATGTCTTTAAAAAATGGCACGCCGCGTACGGAATCGGAGACGCGATCTTGGAGCAACCCGCCGGTGACAATCATCTGTCCGTCCTTCACTTCCACCTGGGTTTCACTGGTACGTATTGTAGTGGTCGGGCCGTTCGGATCATTGCGCGTTGTGGGAACCACATTGGATATTTCAACGAACATATGAAGTCCAACGTAGTCACCAGTGCCGATCTGCGGTGTAATACGCAGAGTAATGCCGACGTCTTGCCGGTCAATCTGGTTAAACGTGTTATTCAGGTTAGTTTGATTGGTGGATGTGCTGGAGACAAACGGTACGTTTTCACCGACGATAATTTCGGCTTCTTCGTTGTCTGTCGCGAGTATCGTTGGTGCGCTAAGGACGTTTACGTTTTGATGCTTGCTCAAAGCCGTGACAAGGATTGCCTGGGAGGGAATGACGATTCCGCCGGGCAAGGTAATTGTGCCGCTGCTTGCTGCGGCGATTGTCAGGTCGCTAAGCGCGTTTGGTCTGGTCAGCAGATTCGTTAAATTATCGTAGTTTGTCTGCGCAAATATCGCCCCGTCGTCCCATGCGGCTGTGCCTTGCAGCTCGATGCCCATGCCTTCTTCCTGGTTTAATGAGACTTCGAGCAATGTTGCTTCGACAATCACCTGGCGGCGCTTGATGTCGAGCACTTCGATTACTTGCTTGATTTTTTCGTAGTCGCCGCGCGCTGCGTTGATAATGAGGGAGTTCGTCGCGCCGTCAGCGGCGATGGACACTTCCCCCTCCAAGTTCACTTTGCCGCCGCCGGTAACCCCCGCTTGCCCAGTGCCTGTTGCCGTTTGACGGCTGGCCAAAAGTTCGCGGCTTCGCTGCAGGGCTGATGTGAGACGGGATTGATTGTCCCGGCGATCTCCCATGATGCTGCGGTCGGAGTCTCGATCTCTTTCCCGTGACTGCGTGCGGCTGATTGAACTGCCCTGAGTCTTGCCTGCGTCGCCTGAAGTGGTGACGCCTGCTCCCGAAATGAGCCCGTCGATAATCTGGGCAATTTGTTCTGCGTCAGCGTGCTTTAAGCGGTAGACCCAGAAGCCGGCGCCGGAGAGATCAACTTTGCTGTCTAGCTGCTCGGCCAGCGCCCGCACTTTAAGCGTCATCTCCGGGTCGGCAACGACGATTATTGAATTCGTTCGTTCATCGGGGATGATTTTTAGCGGCAATGCGCGTCGTGACCCGCTCTCTGATGCAGCAACTGCTCGCGTCGCGCTTTGCACCGAACCTGGAGTTGGCGGCCGTTGCGTAAACGGCGACTGCGGTGTCGTCGGCTTGGATTCTTTGTTGTCCTTGTTGTCGAGGATGTCGTTTATTTTATCGGCAATATCCTTGGCTTCAGCATAAAGAATTGGAATTATCGAAATCTCCTGGTCCAGCGCCGGGACATCGAGCTGGCCGATAAGCTCTTTGAGACGCTTGATATTCGCGGAAGAATCAATAATCACAAGAGAGTTCGTTGATGCGACCGCAGTAATCAGTCCATCCCGTGAGACAAATTGATTGATTAGCTGTTGAATTTCATCGGCTGGCACGTATTTCAGGCGAACAAGCTCAGTGACCAATGCATCCGATGGTTTCTTTGGCGTGTCTTTAACTAGCGGGATCGTCGTTTGCCGCGCCTCTTTGGCCGCAATAACTTTCCAGACATTATCGTCGACCGGAACAGTGGTGAATCCTTTCAGAAGGAGAACTGACTCAAAAATTCGCAGCGCCTCACCGACCGTGACTTCTTGTGGAAAATGAATCGTCACTTTGCCTTTTACGGCGCTGTCTACGATGTAATTGCGCTTGGTCAGTTTGCTGAAAGTCTTAATCAGAGCGGTTAAATCACCGTCTGTAACGTTGAGCACCGTGGTCTTGTCGGCCAACAGTTTAGCGGATTCATCAAGGGGGTGATTATCAGACGAACCTGGCGTATTTTCTTCTTTTTGCTCCAGTGAGCTGGGCGTCTGATACTCGATAAGTTGTTCTTCGACTTCTTCGACGGGCAGAGGTTTAGCCTCAAGCGGCATTACGGTCTCGGCGCCGAAATCAGATGGCTTTGGATCGGCAGCAGCGCCAAGCGGAAAAAATGCCGCAGCAGCAAAAACCCCTGCGGTTGAGACAACGCACAGCAGGCTGCGCAAATATCGCTGAAGCTTATGCGGTGTTAAAAGACGTCCTGCCATCCTAACCTAACAAAGTCTAAGAAGACTATTTTTCATGCTTATCTTATGGTGTAGTTCAAGTCTATGTCCTGACCTTCCCGCTCCAGTTTAACCGATATCGAACGTTCGCTTTTGAGCTGCTCAAACAGCTTGAGCGCCTGAGTAGGGTCGGCGAGACTGTTGTTATTGACCGACTTGACAATATCACCGTTTTTCATGCCAAGCTTCTCATATAGGCTCTGCGCACGAATCGCAAAAAGCCGCATGCCGACGCTTTTTCCATTACGGAAATAGGGTACGGCGCGGGCTTGCGACAACAAACGCGGCAAATTCGCCAGTTCGTTGTTCAGCTCATCTTCAGCGACTGTGAATTCAGTTCTCCCCGAATCTTCGGTTGTGCCTGAAGCTCCTCCTTGGTCGGCGCTTTCTTCAAGCAGCAGAACTTCAATGTTGCCGCCGCGATCGAGTTTGACCCGCTCCGGAAGAATCTCCACAAGCTTCGCTTGTTCGAAAACCGTACCGTTTAAATCAAAAACGTCCTGCTCTTTATTGGCGGTGTTCTCGATAATGGCAAATGACGAGCCGCCGCGAGAAACGTTTGTTCCGACGAGACGCAGCTTAAGATTGGTTACAGGCTGAGTACCTTTAGTTTCTTCCCCTTTCGTTTCTTTAGCGCCAAAGACATTCCGGGCATTAATTATACTATAAGCTTGGAAATTCTTCTTAGCCGAACTTTCCATAGGGTCTTCGGCGACGTTAAGATCGACGGAAGGGACCGCCACCCGTCCGGCCAGGCGCAGGTTGTCCCCCATCTCGAGGGCGAGAAATACAGCCGCAACAAGACAAACCTTGCCCACGAGAAAGACGAGACCGCGCGTACTCAGCGCTTGACCGACGATCGGATGAACATTCACGGACAAAATTTGCATACAGCTAGTCTACTGATATGTTTTAAAATCCGGCAATAAGAAAATATTAAATCTCTTGGTTTAGACGGTCCCGTCGATTTGACACACAAGCCATCACTGCTGGACCAGCAACAGACTGCAGTAGTGAGGTTTTAACACAAACAGGGGGTTTGGTCAGATTCTACGTTTAAAGAAGCAGCAAGTTGATCGTGAATTACGAGCAGTGCCGCAGCGGTTCCGCCCAGGAGCTGCGCTATTGCCGGCGAAAAAGAAATATCCAAACGCGTTTCCCGTATTAAATGCTGACCTTCGCATAAAACGGCACTAACGCCGCCGTTCGCATACTCAACAGTAATAACGCGCGGCGTACTGCCAGTCTTATCAATTATCGAAATATCCTGTTTATTCAAGATTATGTAATCAGTCTTCTCCGCAGGTGTCTGCTCAGCGAGTCCGGTCTGAATGCGCGGATTGAAGCTTTGCAGGTGGTGCACGAGTTTGCGGGCAGAATCGTGGGAACCATTATCTGACCAAATGTTGAGGCGGCCGACGCCGGCTGCGGCAAGGTACAAAGCCGCTGCCGGTAGAGTTGCGCTCAATACTACGCCCAAAGACTTCAAGCGAAGCTGTTCGTTTGTGCCCCAACCGCGCAAAATTAATTGGCGGCTGTAACGCAACGCTTCTTCATGATTAAGTGTCATTGTGCCTCCCGCCGTACAGCAGAGCCGGGGCGAATGAGCAGCCGCCAGCTCGACGATGAAAGCTGCTTAAATGAAACTATTTCATGTTTTTCTTGTGCAACCGAAGTGCAAACGCTTTCCGCTGAGGTGCAGTTTGAAAAACGAACGTCAAGCAATTCTGCCGCGCTAAGTTGTTCGATGGCAAGCTTGGTGTAGAGAAACGTCATTGGGCACTGCTCGTTTGCAAGATCCAGATGACGTATCCTGGGTTCGCCGCATCCGAGCGGGCAGCCGCGAGATGCCTGAATAAATGACTGTCTAGTTTCATTGCGCCGCAGCGAAAAACGCACCAATTCCGAGCCTTTCGCTGTTTGCGCCTTGCCGGACAGAAAGCGCAGGACTAGGTCCGCCTGCAAGAAGCCGGCAAAACCTGCCACTGCTCCAACAATCCCGTTTGCCTGACACGAAGTCGTTTGTTCCCGGAAATCTGCCTCAGTGTAATCCCCGAACAGGCAGCGCAGGCAGCCTCCCCGAGGTAACGAACGGGAATCAACCAGCAGCGCTTGGCCATGAAGCGCGACAACGCCTCCATAACAGAAAGGAATTCTGTTGAGGACGCAATAGTCGTTGATCAGGAATTTTGTTGCCGTGTCATCACAGGCATCGAGAACAATGTCTGCGCCGCCAAGCAAGGCGTCGATGTTGCTCAGGTCAAGCCGCTGCGCCTGTGCTTTGAACTGCAGCTTCTCAGCATTTGCGGCAAAGGGTCCGTCAAGCAGCCGGTTGCAGAGAGTAATTGCCTTATTCTGTCCAAGATCCTCTCCGGTAAACAGCACTTGGCGGTTCAGGTTGGAAAGTTCAATCGAGTCGTCATCAATAATTTCTACTGATAAGCGGGCTTCGGAATTGTAGCCAAGAAGCAAACCAATGGCTGCCGGAGTGCCCAGACCGCCGGCCCCCACGATGACGACACGCACAGCTCCGCCGGTCGGATTAACCATGGCTGCCTCATAAACAAAGATGCCATGGCCGCCTTGAGATCTTCAGTCTCCGGCAGCCATGGCATCCAACTTTTGCCTCATTTATGCCAGACGTTCTAACAAGGCCTCGAAGAATCTTTCCCCAAAGGCCTCAAGAAGAGCCCAGCATGTAGCGGCAAAAGGCTAATTGATTGAGTTCGAACCAGTATCGCCGGTGAGGCTTTCGAGCCCTGCGGCATCCGTGATTCCAAGCTCTCTAGCCCGTTCGCACAGGTTTTCCAACGAAACACCACGAAGTGTCGACTGGAAGCTTCCCTCGATTTCCGACCAGACAACATCGATCAATTCGGCGAGGGCCGGAGAATCAGTGCGCTGATCTTCCTGAAGTTTAGGACGCAAAGCGCGCATGACTTCTTCGAGCTTAATGTTCTTCGGATCCTTAGCCAGAGAATACCCACCGCGTGGTCCCCGCTTGCCGACGACAACATCAGCCTGGCGAAGTTTCGCAAAGATTTGCTCCAAGAATCTCTGAGGAATCTTTTGTCTCTTTGCAATTTGTCTTACCTGTGCAGGTCCCCCGTTAAGGTTGTAGGCCAGATCCACGAGGGCCATGATCCCGTACTGTTCTTCTCGTGAAAGCTTAACTGCCATAGTAGCTCATCCCATCAGTGCGTTATTAAAAACTACCTTCTGCTAGAAGGGTCAATTCCCCAATTTTCATTAATTTGAAGCAACGCAAATCTATCTGATGATTTAACTAGCATAATGAACAAAAAGCAAATGCCCAACGTGGAAAATTTATAACCGCGCGAAATTGCAGCAGTTTATTTCGCGGTGACGCCTCTTTCCTGTGCGAACAGGTACATTCACTTAGTGGAAAAATAGGAGCCTTAACTAATCGCGGCGAATTGCTGATGAAGAAGGCCGAGACGAGACTTCATCAATGACACCGACTACACGATACGGTTTATCAAGTGCGATAAGCTGAAGCCGCTTGTCTTTCGGGAGCTGCGCTTTGATTAGTATTTGACCGGTATTCTCTGTGCCACCCTGTTGTCTGAGAGCCAGTTCCTGCAGGATAACGGTGATTCCTTCAACGGAACACTCCACAGAATCACGCACCGGAATAAATTCATTTTGATCATCCGTGCGCGATGCAAAAGCGCGTTCTTGAGTGACGACGGCGCGGACCACGCTGCCGGTTTTTTCGCCGATACGAGCGTCAACCTGAGACTGGGATGCAATGCGCGGCCGCCGATTCAGATTCGCTGAGAATACGGAGTATTCTCCGACAAGGCCGCAGTCGAGGCTGGCTAAGAACGGCTGAGCTTGAGGTTCGGTGTCAACTTCGGTCTTTAATTTGACTGCCGCTGGTTCCAGCGCTGCGCGCTGATGTTCGGCATGCTGCGGCGAATGCTGTAGCTCATTCAAGAGCGCCTTCTTCGCTGCGATAGTGTTTCCCGGGATTTCCGGTGTCTGCGGCACCAAAGACTTGGTCTTTTCTGCTGCGGGGGTCAGGCCCTGGCCGGAACGGATGAACGAGAGCAGCACCGGATCGTCGCCGAATTGCTCGCGCACCACGGCCTGAGCAGCCGCAGCAGACGCGCTGCCGGCATAACTCTCGGATAGTTCGCGGAAACGATTGGCGCTTGCTTCGCGTTGGCCTTGCTTAAGGTAAAATTCGGCGACCAAAGCTTCATGTTCAGCGAGTTTCTCGCGGCATTCGACAATATTGCGGCGGGACGGAGCTGCATACTGGCCGTGGGGATGATCTTTGATCACTAGCTGGTAACTCTTGATTGCGGCAAGCAGCGGGCCTTGATCCCGCTTTGGCCCCCGGTACTGCAAGCGGTGCGATTCAGCAATGTGAAATTTTGCGTAGGGTGCGGCTTCATGGCGCGGATAGAGTTTGAGGAACTCCTGATATGCGGCGAGTGCTGCGGTATAGTCATCGGTAAAAAATGCGCAGTCGCCAATTTTAAGCTGTGCGAATGGTGTGTAATAGCTGGTGGGATAGCTTTCTTGAAGCTTGGCGAAGCTTTCCTTGGCGAGTGTGTACAGCTCCCGGTCATACGCATCGAGAGCTTTCTCGAAAAGTTCCTGTTCCGCAGTAACATCGGGAAGCAGCGGACCTTTGGTCTTCTTTTCGTCTTCGGGTTCGTTGAACTCGGGGTGGTAGTCTGAAACCGGGTTCTGATTGTTTGGGTTTGTTCCCGAACACGCGGCAAAAAGCAGAGCCGTCAGCGCTAGGCCGAGCGGCAGCAGCCGGCGGCGTGTTTTTAAACGGGAGCTTTTTCTCCGGATTAGGCAATACATCACTTGGTTTCCCCCTTAACTTCTAATCGCTGCTCCAGCTCGCGGATGCGTTTTTCTTGACGCCGCACCTCGCGGATCAGATCGGGAAGACGCTTAAGCGCCGCGTATGCGCGCCAATGCTCGGCCGCAGCAATGGCTGGAGTACCGAACAAATCAATGCCTCCCGGAATGTCGTTGGCAATGCCGCTTTGCGCTCCGGCTCTGGTCTTGTCGCCGATAGTGATGTGATCTGCGACGCCAACTTGCCCTCCCAACACCACCTGGCTGCCGATCGTGCAGCTTCCGGAGACGCCGACTTGTCCACAAAGCAGCGAACAAGAACCAATTTTGTTATTGTGGCCAATCATTACCAAATTGTCGATTTTTGCAGCCCGGCCGATGCGCGTTTCACCCAGCGTGGCGCGATCTACGGTCGTGTTCGCCCCAAGGTCAACGCTGTCCTCCAGCACTACGGTGCCGGCGTGCGGGATGCGCCGGTGGCCGAGCTTGGCATCTGGAATATAGCCGAACCCATCGCCGCCTACGATTACACCGTTTTGTATTAGGCAGTCCGCGCCCAACCGCACAAATTCGCGAATTACTGCGCCGGAATGGATGACGCATTGGGCGCCGATTTGAGCGCCGCCGTACACGATGACGTGCGGATGAAGCACTGCGTGATCGCCGATCGTGCAATCTTCGCCGATGACGCAGTATGCACCGATGGCAGCGCCGGTCCCGATTTTCGCGGTTTCATGAACTATCGCTGTTGAATGAATTCCTGGTGCTGGCCGCGGGGGATGATGAAATAAAGAGGCGGCGTGGATAATTGCCGCAAGCGGTTTGGGGGTCACAATCTGAGTTGCGCTGATTTGGGGCTCGTATTCAGGAATGAGTATTGCCCCGGCCCGGCTCGAGCAGGCAAGCTGAAAGTAATCCTGCTGTTTCTTTTTTGCTGTAGGGTCGAAAAAAGTCAGATCAGATGGGCCGGCGCTTTCCAGCGGGGCAACGCCTTCGATGATGGCGTTTTCATTTCCGACGACTTTTCCGCCAATCATTTGCCCTATTGCGCCGGCCGTAGCTTGCTGGGACATCATCGCACCTTGCAGATTTTTTGGTTCAAAGAGAACCATCATACAGTGAAAAAACAAGTATCTGTAGGAAACTACCGCGTAAAAATGGGCAGTGCAAGTGTACCAAGCTTGATTGGACTTGCCACGCACTGAATATCAGTGTTTATCTGCTTCAACTGCGAGTTTTTCTTGGACGGACAAATCAATTTTTAATTTGCCTGAGAAGAGGCTGGATAAACGATGGCTTACCGAATGCTGAGGTTGATAGTTATGCGGCGGGAAGCGCCGCTGCGCTGTGTGCATCTTCCAATTAATACTGTAATGCTTTGTCTCTGTCTTGTTGCTGCGGCAGCGTTTGCTGGCGCATGCAGCGGAGGAGGAGGAGGAGGAGCGGGACGTACTCGCGAAACAGCGCTTCGCATTGTGCATGGGTCAATTGATGCGGCGCCGGTGACTGTGCGCATTGGAGATGTCTTTCTCCAGAAAGCGGCGTACGCAGAAGTAACCAGTTATGTGCCGGTTGTGCCGGGACCAGCGGTGGTTACTGTGGAACGGGCGAATGCTCCGGGCGATATCGTGGCGCAGTTGAACATCGATTTTAGACCCGAGACTGAGTACTCCTTATTTGTCGTTGGTGAGACCAGGCACAACGATTTCGGGGTAACGGTGATTGAGGAACCGGTGGTGCGGCCCGCATCAGGAATAGCGCGTTTGCAGCTTTTAAATGCTTTGCCGGACAGTGCGGCAGTCAAACTACAGGGAACGGGTTTTACTGTTGGCCCAACGGGCTTCTCTGCGTCGTCCGGGTTCGTCGAAGTGCCGGGCGGCGTCCAGCCGGTGACAGTTGCTTACGACAACGGACGGGTAATCGGTCAAATTGAGCTTCAGCTTGAAGACCGCGGCGAAGCGACTGTTGTCGTGTCGGGTTCTGGGGACCTCCGGCTTAACTTTACCCGCGTCTATTATGATCTTGATTAAAGCTGTGTTTTGTTGAGGACGGGAAGACTATTGCCCGTGCTGTGGTCGCGCTTATTGCGTTAAGAGAGGTTGATTTGGATCTTTTTGCAGCATTGATCCTTGGTATTGTGGAGGGCCTGACCGAATTCATTCCGGTTTCCAGCACCGGTCATTTAATTATCACGGGGAAACTGCTTCGTTTTGAAAGCGATGCGGCCGGGACTTTTGAAATATTCATTCAACTTGGCGCTATTCTGGCAGTGGTCTTTCTTTACTGGAAACGCTTTGCAGCGCTGTTCGATTTTTCCGAAAAAATAACAGGTAGTGGTTTTTGCGGCGCCCCGGGGATGCTCAAGCTTGCCCTGGGCTGTGCGCCGGCGTTTGTCTTTGGTGCGTTGTTTCATAAGACC
Source organism: Pseudomonadota bacterium (assembly GCA_029555385.1). Taxonomy (GTDB): domain Bacteria; phylum Bdellovibrionota_C; class UBA2361; order SZUA-149; family SZUA-149; genus JAKPSH01. The sequence continues at coordinate 26,885 of JAKPSH010000221.1, read as the reverse complement.
ATTAAGCATTACTTGTTCGGTCCAGGGACCGTCGCTGCGGCACTGATATTTGGCGGAGTGGCGATGATGCTCATCGAATGGCGGCGGCAAAAAGCAAATGTTGTGCCGTTTGAACAGATTTCTTGCCGTCAAGCTTTCCTGATTGGTTTATTTCAATGTCTGGCTTTGTGGCCAGGAATATCCCGTTCCGGCGCGACAATAATCGGTGGTCTGATTTTAGGCCTTGAGCGCCGGGCCGCAGCGGAATTTTCTTTTATTCTAGCGGTGCCGGTTATGTTTGCGGCTGTCGGCTATGACTTGTTGCAGAGCGCGTCTTTAGTGCAGAGCGCGGACATTCCTGCTTTTGCCGTCGGATTCGTCGTCTCGCTTGTTACGGCAGCAGCAGCGGTGCGGTTCTTTATTGCGGCGCTGGGGCATGTCACCTTGGTTCCCTTCGGCATCTACCGGATTATCGCCGGAATTGTCGTGCTGAAACTTCTTTGATCGCCGGGGCCAGCCGCAGGCGCATGAGATCCTGGTCAATGCTGTTGCGCGTGTCTGGTCTCTACGATGCGGCAGATGATGAAGCAAAAAAAACAGATAATAAGCAGCGGGACAGCAAGCAGCAACTGCGAGACGACATCCGGCGGTGTGAAAATCGCGGCTGTAATGAAAATACCAACAATAATTATCCGTGCTTTGGCCTTAAGCCAGGCGCTGCTCAGGATGCGCAGGCGAGCCAGCATGTAGCTGATTACGGGCAGTTCGAAAACGATGCCGAAGACAAGCAATGTCTTAAGCATAAAAGACAGGTATTCGTTCATGCGGATTGCCGCCGCAACTTGAATTGATGCGTATTCAGCAAGAAAAAAGGAAAACGCAACAGGAAAGACGGCAAAATAACAAAACGCTGCGCCGAACAAGAAAAATATCGTACCGGTCGCGACAAAAGGCACGGATGATTTCTTCTCTTTTTCAGTAAGTCCGGGTGCGATGAAGAGCCATAGCTGATAGAGCGAATAAGGAAGCGAAATGATGATTCCGGCAGCTATGGCCAGCTTGAGTTTAACGACGAAAGCTTCCGCGGGGCCGGTGCCAATAATTTCTACTTGAAAACCTGGCTGGCGAATAGGATGCGTCAGCCAGATAAAGAATTCGCCGGTCCATGGATAAGACAGGAATGACCCAAGAAATACCGCCGATATCACGCGCAAGAGGCATGAGCGCAATTCCGCCAGGTGGTCGAGAAAAGGCATCACCTTTGGATCGGCGGTTGTCGAGCGCGTTGCGTTAAGAGGTGGCGCCATAGCAGGTTCTTAAGATGATGGCTGTGTTGGCGGATCGGAGTCAGGCGTTTTCTTTTCTTCGGGCAGCGTCGGGGGCTGAGTTTCGTGGGGCGACAGCACAATCTCGCGGCGAACATCATCCATGGTGCGGCGTAGTTCACCAAGCATTTGCCCCAGAGATCGGGCAACTTCCGGTAGCTGTTTTGGGCCGAAAACGAGAAGCACAACGATCAAAATCAGCAAAATTTCCGAGAATCCCAGGCCGAACATCAGACACTATCCTCATACTAAGATTCAAATTTGATCAGTGAAATAACCGGAACTGGGGCAAGCCGGGCGCGGCCTTCGAGAGAAATCAGCTCGATGATAAACCCGCACTCGATTACGTTTGCGCCTAAGCGTTCACACAAACTAATCGTGCCCTTGGCTGTACCTCCTGTCGCCAAAAGATCGTCAATAATTATGACGCGTTGTCCGGGGGCAAGTGCATCACGGTGAATTTCTAGTGCATCTTTGCCGTATTCCAAAGAATACGCTGCCCGCTCGGTAGCTGCCGGAAGTTTCCCTGGTTTGCGCACAGGGACAAAAGCGCACTTGAGAAGATAAGCGAGAGCTGAGCCAAAAATAAAACCCCGGGCTTCCATACCGACTACGGTATCCGGCTGAAGCTGGCGGTAACGCGAATGGAGCACATCCAGTGTTTCGTGAAACAACGCAGGATTTTTTAAGATAGTTGTAATATCGTAAAAGTTTATTCCTGGTTTTGGAAAATCAGGGACTTGTCTAATTTCACGTCTAAGCTTGTCGCAAATCGGATGTTCCATATCGGCAATTCTCCAAGAAATTCAATTCTCACTCTAAATCAGAACGGGGAAGGGGCAAAGAGCATATTGCCGCCCACCTGTGAAATTGACGCCTTTCGGCGCCTATGCTCCTTTTATATGCTTAGAACATTAAACAGACATTTTGGCAGTAACGGCCTTGAGTATCCCCGACCACATAATTGAAGCTGTTCGTGAGCGGACAAGTCTTGTTGATGTCGTGTCGGAAACCGTCTCGCTGCGCCGAAGCGGGAAAAACTTTGTTGGGTTGTGTCCGTTTCATTCGGAGAAGACGCCGTCTTTCAATGTCAATGATGAGGAAGGATTCTTTCGCTGCTTTGGGTGTGGTGAAAAGGGCACGGTATACAACTTTTTAATGAAGACTCGCGGGTATACTTTTCCAGAAGCGGTGCGTTACTTGGCCGCAAAAGCGGGAATCCGCATCGCCGAAGAATCATCGGAACGGAGCCAGGCAAACGACCGTGCCGCGGCGCGTATGCGGCTGTTGCGCCATGTTTGCCGCATCGTGAGCCAAGTCTACCAGTCGCAGCTGGCTTTTGCGGAAAAGGGGCATGCAGGTCAAGCGTATTTGCGCGAGCGCGGGATTCGGGATGAGACTGCAAAGCTTTTTTCGTTGGGGTTTGCGCCAGATTCATGGGAGTTTCTGCTGCGCAGAGCGGAAGCTGAGATTGATGAGCAGGCGGCAAGTGCTGGATTAACCCCCGAAAAACTGCCGGAGCTGCTTGTCGAGACTGGGCTGCTGAAGCAGCGCTCGGGGACTCCGGCGGCAGGTTCGTCTCAAGAGTGGTACGATGTCTTTCGCAACCGGTTGATTTTTCCGATTTCTCGCAGCGACGGGGCGCCAATAGCATTTGGTGGGAGGTTGCTCAGAAAAGAAGCCAACGCTCCGAAGTATCTGAACACCTCCGAAAGCGTTCTTTATGCCAAGCGCCGTTCATTTTATGGCCTGCACCAAGCGCTGCCATTTGTGCGTAAGAGCCGGCATGTTTATCTTGTTGAAGGTTACCTTGATGTTCTTTCCATGTTTCAAGCGGGTTTTCCTTCTACTATTGCGACGTGCGGCACGTCGGTTACGGCCGACCATGCACGAATGCTCGGAAGATTTGCGAGCCGTCTAAGCATTGTTTTTGACGGAGATACGGCGGGGCGGAAAGCAGCGGCGCATTGCTTCCCGGTACTGCTTAATTCGGGAGTTGAGATAGAAGTTGTGCTGCTGCCGGATGGGGAAGATCCCGATACTCTGGCGCAGCGTTTGAGTCATGACCAATTAACAACGCTTCTTAATGAAAGCCGCCATTCAATAGTGGAAGTATATTTGGACTGGTTGCGAACCGAAGTAGCCGGGGAGAGTGCTGATGAAAGTTCAGATGTTGCTTCTGCCGCTTTGGGCGGAAAAGTAGCAGCAAGATATGCGGCAGTGGTTTCGCATGTTGTGAACCCCGTAGAGCGTGAGCTCCTGGTGCGTCAAGCGGCTGATTATTTGGGGGTAAGCGCCCAGTCGATTGATGATCTTGTGCGAAATTATCAGCGCCGCAGCGCCAAGCTGCCGAACAACACAGGTGATCTTTACCATGTTACGGCTGGTGTAACGGCGCAAGCCGGGAAAACGGCGAGCGAACCGCCGGAAATCCCAGCAGGTCTGCCGCTTCCTCCGGCGGACTTGCTGGAGCCGCCGGCAAACCCGGTGCAGCTCCGCCGGGCACGAACCGACCGTGATGCATACTACCGGCAGCTTGTTGTGGCGCTGCTTTGTGAGCCGGCGCTTGCCCGCCAAGTGCTGGTTATGCCGTCGCTAATGCCGGATGCCGGTGTATTTGCGGCATTGCCCGATGCAGTTCAAAGCTTTGTTGAAGCGCTTGCCGCCCGGGATTATACCGGGGTTTTTCAGCTTGCTGCCGGTGGCACGAATGATGAGCGTGATGCCGGTGAATTGCAGGAACTCTTGACGCGCCACCGTCTTGACGCCCAGGGCCTGCTGCAAGAAGCCTTTCGCCAGGCCCGTATCGGTGGAGCTAATCCGACATCGGTGGTCGCTGACGCCCGCCGAGAAACAGCGCGCAGGCTTCTTGATGAAGAAATGCAAAAAATTCGCGAGGAGGAGTCCAAAGCAGACAGTGCGCAGCAGCTTGAGCGTCTTGCTCAGGAAAAGCTCGCCCGAAAGCGCAGTCTATCCCGTTTGCGCAATGGATCGGATGGGTAACCCCCTAGGATTAAGCGAGAATTATAACTCGCCGCAAGGATTAAAGAAACCTTACAGAAGCATTTTAGGGCCCTTGAACATTTTAGTATTTAGTTTTAAAGTGACGCACCCGCGCGGGCTGTCAAAGAAAAATGGCTCAGCGGCAAGAGTCTTTTTGCAGCAGCCGGTCCAATCAACATTTTTGGTTGAGAATTGTCCGCGCTGATTCGCGTGCGCCGGATTTGTCGAGTGACCGCAGCATAATAAGATTTTTTGATGGTTCAGATATGGCAGAAGAACGCGAAAATGGCCGCAATTTTGACGCGGACGAAGGCAAAGATCCAGATTTGATCGACGAGTCCCCGGCAGAGATCGATGCGCAGGGTGAAGATGACATTGATGATCTGATCTCGCTTCTCGGTGATACCGACGAAATTGAAACATTGGGAACGGCTCAGGCCGAGACGGATCGTGGCGCCGAAAAATTGCGCATAAGTGAGGTTGGTCATGCGGAAGCTTACGGGGATCTCGGTCCGGCTGGTCCTGGGGTTGGCCGCGGCACAGATCCTGTGCGGATGTACTTGCGTGAAATGGGAGGTGTTAGCCTGCTGACCCGCGAAGGGGAGGTGGTCATCGCCAAACGCATCGAAGAGGGGCAAAAGGAAGTCTTGCTGGAAGTGGGCCGCTCTCCGGTTGCCTTGACCTATGCGTTGGAGTTAGGCGTTCTGCTTAAAGAAGAAAAAGTGCGCGTTCGGGACTTGTTCGCGGATGACGATTCAAGCCTGGAAACTGAAGAAGAAGAATTTGAGGATGAGAATCTGTCGGAGACCGAAGATGGTGAGGAGGTAGATGAGGAAGAGCCGCGTCCACGTCCCGTGTCACCGGATGAAGAGGAGATTAAAAAGAAATTTTTCAAGAAGCTTCTTCCCCTCAAGCGGCTGCATAAGTCGATTGAAGACTTGTTTCGCGTGATGCAGCGGGAGAACAAAGAATCCAAGGCGCATCGCGAGCATGTAAAGAAGTACGAGAAATTTCGCGATAAGATTATCGAAAAATTCTCGGACTTGCAGCTTGCCAAAAAACACACGGATGCGGTGATTCAGCGGATGCGTGACTATTCCCGTGCGTTGAACAAGGGTGAGCACACACTCGAGAACATCCAGCGCGAAACCGGACGTTCGCTGGAGGAAATTATTCTTGCGGTGGATGAGATTAATTCTGGTGATCAGCTTGCATTTAAGCGGGTTTGCCGGCGGTTGAAGATTAGAGCCAATGAAGCACGTGATCTGGCAAATGCGATTAATGATGCGCGAAATGCAATTAAGGAGATAGAAAACTCAGCTTTGCTGTCAGCGCCGGAATTAAAACGAAGCGCGGTGGCCATCGATCGTGCCGAACGCAAGGTTTACAACGCGAAACAAGAGCTGGTCGAGGCAAATTTGCGCCTGGTGGTGTCGTTAGCCAAGAAATACACCAATCGCGGGCTGCAGTTTTTGGATTTGATTCAAGAAGGCAATATTGGTCTGATGAAGGCCGTGGATAAGTTCGAATACCAGCGCGGTTACAAGTTTTCAACTTATGCGACCTGGTGGATTCGGCAGGCGATTACGAGAGCAATCGCAGATCAAGCGCGGACGATTAGAATCCCCGTGCACATGATTGAGACAATCAACAAGTTGGTTCGTGTGCAGCGTTACCTGGTTCAGGATTTGGGCCGGGAGCCGACGCCGGAAGAGATCGCCGAACGTATGGACATTTCGGTGGAGAAGGTTCGCAAGGTAATTAAAATTGCCAAAGAGCCGATTTCGTTGGAGACGCCTATTGGCGACGATGCTGACAGCCACCTCGGGGATTTTATCGAAGACAAACGCGTTGTTTCTCCCTCGGATGCAGTCGAGAATCTTAATCTCCAGGAGCAGACCCGAAGAGTCCTGGCAACTCTGACGCCGCGGGAGGAGAAAGTGCTGCGCATGCGCTTCGGTATAGGGGAGCGCAGTGATCATACCCTCGAAGAAGTTGGCAAGAACTTTGATGTAACACGCGAGCGTATTCGGCAAATTGAAGCAAAAGCGCTGAGGAAACTTCGTCATCCAAGCCGCTTGAAGAAATTGAAGACGTTTGTTGATAAAGTCTAGAGCGGATTAAGTTCCAGCTGTGCTGGACGTTAATCCGCGTTCAGTTTGACTCATTGGGGCTGAAGCGTTAGTTTTCGAGTCATTCACGGCCCCATAGCTCAGTTGGTCAGAGCACCCGGCTCATAACCGGAGGGTCCCAGGTTCAAGTCCTGGTGGGGCCACTTGTTATCTTAGGTGGACAGAGACTTTTCTAGAACTTGCAGCGCGTTACAGTGCTGAAAGGCTCTGAAAAATCCTCTGGATAATTTAAGACTTGCGAGATATGATAATTCGTTTAAGTTTTGGATTTTCGTGTAAAATGCCCGGTGCGAGCCGGCTTACGGCGGTTTGTTAGATATTGATTGAATTAATGCTAGTGATAAAGCTGTGAAAGATTCTGTAAGCAAAACTCTTTTTTCTCTATCGGCAGTTGATCGAGATATCCAGGCGCTCACCACGCGGCGCACGGATCTCGAAAACCAACGGCGAGACCTTTTCAATGAACTTTCTTATGTCAAAGGGCGGGTAGTAGAGCTGGAAGGTCTTCACCGCGAAGCCGAATCGCGGAGGGTGCTGGAGGAGCATCGTTATCACGACGAAGAACAGAAAATCACAGAGCGCCGCCGCCAGCTGTCGGCGATGGGGGTGATGAAGAATGTTAAGCTTGTTGAGCGAGAGATTGACATTGCCTCCCGATCGTTGGAATCGCTGCAAAAGAGTTTCCAAGATGCTGTTGATTCGGCGAGTGCTCTTGGGTCCGAACTCAGTGAACTGAGGGAGCGTTTGGAAAAAGTCCAGATGCAATTCGAGAACACGGCGCAGGAAGCAGAAACGTCTCTAACTGAGATTAATAAAAGCCTTGCCGCACAGACTGCGGAGCATGAAGCTCTAATGGCGAAGGTCGATGAGCGGCTGAGTAACCTGTACAATAAAGTCAATGCCCGCTATCCGGGAGAAGCCGTTGCGCTGGCTAAAAGCGGGTCATGCCGCAGCTGCTATCGTGCTCTTCCGGCGCAGCTATATAATCAGGTAATTGCCGGAAATAGACTTCTGCAATGTCCAGGCTGCAGCCGGATTCTCGTCTACAGCGATAACGGAGACGAATAACTCTTCGCATCTTTGGCGGGATTACGGACTATTTTGCACCTAGATGCTGCGGCCAAATGATTTGGAGCAGTGCGCGTGCCAGCTCCTCTTTTGTTTGCGACTCGGCAACCGGCAGTCCTGTTTTATCGTAGATTTTGCAGTAGTGAAGTCCAGTTAGGCGATCAATTTCCGCCAAGTCATTTTGCACGACAAAATCAATACCTCCTTGAGCAAAAAGGTGTTGCACTGCATGTGCTCTTTCGCTGTTGTCCGGCGTATTAGTCAGCTTGAAGCCGATTACTAGCGGTTCGGTTCGGCCAGCAAAGGATTTGATCTGCGAAATTAACTTAGGATTCGACTTCAAGTGGATTACCGGTGGGGCGGCGGAAGAAAGCTTGCCGCTGCACCCTGGTTCTCGTCTTTCACCATCAACGGTCAGATAATCAATGCTAAAATCACTCACTGCTGCGGCGTGGATTACAGCGGTGAAATTCTGGTGTCGGAGCTCTTCGAGCAGTATGTGATGCAGGTCGCTAAAGCTGTGGAAACAGCGCATTCGCACCTGCGGCGCTGGCTTACGGATATCCGCGGCGCAGAGACAGGTTATTTTGCATCCATGCGCGGCAAGATATTCCGCGATCGCAACACCAGTTTCTCCGGAGCTTACGTTGCCAAGAAATCGCACGCCATCGAGATATTCTCGCGTTCCGCCGGCCGTGATCATTACCGCTGGATGGGTCATCATTGTTAGTGCCTGGTTTGCTAAAGCAAGAATTATTTTGTTATGGCAAAATTAGCCTCTTTTTCTCGTACGCTCTGCTTCGCGTGTGAGGAACTCAGGCTAGATCCTGGGTGCAAACGAGTCAACTGGCCATAATATCTCACAGCCGGTGGGCTGTAAGATAATATGGCCAGCACATATCCGAGGAGAACATGCCGGAACTTCCTGAAGTGGAAACTGTTGTACGGCAGCTTCGTCCCGTCGTGCAGCAGAACAAATTGGTTAGGCTGAGACTATTGGACAAGAAGCTGCGCGGCGTCAATCCGGCGGAACTGCGCCATATGCGTGTCTACAAGGTGTCGCGCGCCGGCAAGCAAATTATCTTTCATTTGCGTCACGCGCGTAAAGAGCCGGAGCGGCATCTTGCCATTCATCTGCGGATGACCGGTACGCTAATCTGGCAGCGCTATGCTGAACGATCCGGCGGTCGCAAGGTTGTCCCTGATGTCAGCCGCAGGAATTATTGGCGCAAGGCTGCGGATATATTGCCGCAACACGTTCGCGCAATCTTCTATTTTGAAGACGGGTGCGTGCTCTTCTGTGATCCGCGGCGTTTCGGCACGTTCGCGCTGAAAGCTGACGCTGCTGGTTTTCGTCCTGCAGGTCTAGAACCCTTGAGCCGGGCATTTACGCGTAAAAAATTAGCAAATCTCTTGCGGCTCAGTTCACAGGAGATAAAGCCCTGGCTTCTTCGCCAAGATAAACTATGCGGAATAGGCAACATTTATGCGGCGGAAATACTTTTTGCCGCCCGACTCCACCCGAGGCGTCGCGCGGGTTCTCTTGGGGCCAGCGAAGTGCAGCGGCTTCATTCTGCGACAGTTCGTATTCTACGGAAGGCCATTTCGTTTTGCGGCACCACCGTGTCGGATTTTCAGGACACGACGGGAAGCGCGGGCGGATTCAGCCGTTTGCTTAAGGTCTACGATCGTGAAAACAGGCGATGCCGCCGCTGCCGGGGCGCAATTCTCCGTATTATGCAGCAGGGACGGAGTACTTACTATTGCCCCGTCTGCCAGACTTAAAATGTGCTGACGTTTTGCTCAATGCTTGAGCAGCATCGCGAATCTGAATCGATCAGATACCAACTGATGGCGATATCATTTGCGTAAAGGCACTTTTTGCCTGTGCGCTGACGCACGCGTGTATTGAGTGCAAAAAGACGACACTTTGCTGAGAACACAGATATCTATCATGGGAGAGCAACAGTAATGAAGAAAGATCAGACCAGAGAATGCTGCTCGCCGTTAATGTTTTTGCTGTTTAATGTAGCCCTGGCGATCGGGTTATCGGTTCTGGTCATCGCTTCATATCAATATCCAGCGCACATCCAGCCATCATCCGGGGAAGATGGCAGGGTTTCCTACCCGGTGCCGCTGCAAAACAGCGGTGCTGCCGATACGCCGGCTGATGATCCTGCGGCAATATTTTCGATATAGTTTGCGGCGCTAACCGTAATGCCGTGTGTGTCGCCGCTTGCCGGCAGATTCCGCTCAAGACCCGCCCCGAGGATGCCGATACCTTAGATACCACGGATTGTCTTAACTGCCGGCGGGCAGTGAATGATTAGGGAGGATCATTGCTGTGACAAACCTCAGACCGCTCTTGGGAGGCGCACGCGCCTTATCTGCTTCTTTTCCGGACCAAACAAGCTCGTTAAACCGACAGACATCTTTCAATGTACCGGGGCCGCGCGCAGCTTCTGTCGGACCGATGGCGCCCCGGCGAGACGATGCTGCTGTGTTCACAAGGATGCCGGATAATTTTAGCGAAATGCCCGGTTATTTTGCGGCCGGAATCGAACGCCGCCATGCGGAAGCGTCAAGGTTTGCCGCGGAGCATGCCGTAGACAATGCCGGCGGTGAGCGGTTCAGTCTATCGATGTCTCATGACGAATTCAGCAGTGAGTATATATATCTGATTGCGAGTCTTGATCCCGAAGTTCAATCCGGCGCCAAACAGCTTAGTGATAAGGTGGCCGAAGTTGAACAGGCGGTGATGCGGACGGCATCGCCGGAGACGCCCGAGGCAAGCAGAGCAGCCTCTGTCGAGCAGTATGCGGCAATCAGCGCTAGTGAGGCGATGTCCGTCTATTTTGCAAGCGACGGCTGGAATGCTCAGCTCTATGCTGAAGCAAGCGCGACGCTTAAAGCGTATTATGCGGAAAGAGTGACTTTGGCCGATGGTTCGACAGTGACTGTGCAGGCACAGATTGAGGTGAGCGTTTCAGTGCAGCTTGCGATACAGACCGCTCAGCAGCCTACGCAGCAGAGCGACCCATTGGCGCTGGACCTCGACCAAGACGGTCACATTTCATTAACCGACGCACCGGGCGGGGCTGTATTTGATATCAACAGCGATGGAATGGCCGACCAAAGTGCTTTCGTTACGGGTAGCGACGTATTTCTTGCGCTGGATCGCAATGGCAATGGGTCCATCGACAACGGAAGCGAACTTTTTGGCGACCAGCATGGTGCGGCTAATGGTTTTCTGGAGCTGTCAAAATTCGACGCAAATAACGACGGTGTAATTGACGCTGAGGATCCAGTGTTTCAGTCGCTTGGTGGTGTGCGCCTTAACGGCAAAGGTGAACTGCAATTTGAATCGCTGGCAAGACTTGGAGTTTCGGCTGTTTCGCTGTGCTATGCTGATACAGACAGGGCGGCGCAGGGTGGAAACAGGATTACACAAGCAGGTTCATATGTGGCATCTGACGGCGAGAAAGGCGAAGCAGTGGATGTAATGCTGAATTATCTAAGCATCAACAGGGTAAGCTGAATTCGTCCAGCAGCCTATCTTTTGAACAAGGCGTCCAGCTTCTTCCGCGCATCTTCTCTTGGGTCTACGGTACCTTTGCCCCCTGCACCGGCCAGAGAAAAGTAGTCGCAAAAATTGCGGCGATCTTTGGCGACGACACGTTCTGCCATAGGTTCTGCACATTCATTATAGGAGCTTGCATCATAATGCCGGCAGTTAAAACACACGCGCACATCGGCGCCGCAGTTCAAGCAAGTCTCCTCTCGCCCGACATTGCCGCGCGAAAGACCAAGCAATTTCCCACAAGCAAAACACTTTGGTTCAGATTCTCCAGTCATGGCATTCCCTAGCGAAACCATATGTTAACGCCTTCGGCATTGTGGATATTATACCTTAACTCTGCTGCTGTGCAGCCCTTTTTGCGTTTGCTCCGCGCTGTTCTCCGTTGCTTGAACATCTCAGGGTGGCTATAAAAGCTGAACGCGAAATTCTTATCCGGGAGGCTTACAGTGCCTAACGCTCAGGTCTTCAAAGTTCATCGCCTGAAAAACGGGCTGACGCTGCTTGGCGAAGAGATGGAGTCTGTGTCGTCTGCCGCCTTTGCGATACTGGTTCCCGTTGGCGCGGCGACCGACCCTTCCGCGCAAGAAGGCGCCGCCAATTTGATGTCCGAGATGTTCAACAAGGGTGCGGGACCCTGGAACAGCCAGCAGCTTTCTGAAGAGTTCGAGAATATCGGCGTAAGCCGCAGTCATGCCGCAGGGATTGAGGTTTCCATATTTTCCGGGGCGATGCTCGGGGAGAATCTGCCGCGTGCTTTAGAGATTTACAGCACGGTAATGCTTGAGCCGCATTTTCCGGAAGACGCACTGGACAGCGTGAAGCAGCTTGCGCTTCAAGATCTTGCCGCGCTTGAGGATGAGCCTGCAAGTAAAGTGATGAGTGAGCTTGCGCGGGTATTTTACCCGGAACCGTTCGGGCGTTCGCAGCTTGGGACTGATTCGGGAATAAAAACCGTGACTATCGATTCTCTGCGTCAGTATTATATACAGAGGTTCCTGCCTGGTCATTCATTGATCGCTGTCGCCGGAAAGTTTGATTGGGACGCGGTGAAGCATGTTGTTGAGACGCGTTTTGGTGAATGGTCGGGAGAGCAGCCGCTGCTTGAAGTCGGTGCGTTTCCGCAAGAGAATAAGACGCACCATTTGCAGCGCGAAACGAGCCAGGTGCAAATCGCGCTTGCCTATCCCAGCGTGAGTTTTGATCATCACGATTATTATAAAGCTAAAGTAGCCGTGTCTCTTCTTTCGGGTGGAATGGCAGGGCGGCTTTTTATCGAGGTGCGTGAGAAGCGGGGGCTCGTTTACCGTATTTCTGCGTCGCACAGTTCCGCCAGAAAACGCGCGGCGATCTTTGTTTCAGCAGGGACAACCCCCCAGCATGCAGAAGAAACACTTAAGGTGGCGCTGGCTGAGCTGCAACGCGTGGGTGAAGGAATAACCGCGGAAGAGCTTGCGCGCGCTAAAGCCGATCTGAAATCCCGGCTGATTATGCAAAGTGAACTTAGTTCTGTGCGTGCCTCGGCGTTGGTCAATGACTGGTGGAACTTGAACCGGGTCCGGACAATCGAAGAAATCAAGCAAGGCATTGACGCTGTGTCGGCGGAAGATATCGCAGGCTACAGCGGAGATTGGCCGGCTTCACCGGTCGTGCTTGCCACGCTTGGTCCGCAAAAATTGGAGCTTGGGCAGTGAAGTTTTTCCAAACACAGCTTGGCAATGGTCTGACGTTGATCGGGGAGCAGCGCGAGAGCGCTGTCAGCGCCGCGATCGGATTTTTTGTCAAAACCGGAGCACGTGACGAAACGGCCGAGCTGGCCGGTGTGTCTCACTTTCTTGAACACATGATGTTCAAAGGAACTGGCAAGCGTTCGGCTTTGGATATCACTTATGAACTGGGGGCGATGGGTGCGCAGGCCAATGCCTTTACTTCGGAGGAATCTACCGTATATTACGCCGCTATTTTGCCGGAGTATTTTACTCAAGCGTTAGAGCTGCTGAGTGATATGCTTCGCCCCGCACTGGATGAGAATGAATTCTTGCTGGAGCAGAAAGTCATTCTCGAAGAGATTGCTCTTTATCAAGATCGGCCCGCGCATGTGCTCTTTGAAACTGCGATGCGCGAGTTTTTCGGGCCCCACCCGGCAGGCAATTCGGTGCTTGGTTCCACAGAGAGCGTCGCGGGGCTTACGCCTGCGCAGATGCGCAGTTATTTCGAGTGCCGTTACTCCGCAGCAAATATTGTGCTCGCAGCAGCGGGGAATTTTAATTGGCAGGAGTTTGCGGATCTTGCTGAAAAGTATTGCGGAAGTTGGCAAGGCCTTCCCGCGGCTCGTGATTGCCGGGTGCATCAGCCCGAGGAGAGGTCAAAGATCGTCACAAAAAAGGATATGCAGCAGGCTCATCTGTGTTTTATCGGCCCCGGTCCTTCTGCGCAGGAAGATATGCGATATCCAGCCGAGGTGCTTAGCTGCATTTTGGGTGATAGCTCCGGGTCCCGTGTCTACTGGGAGCTGATTGATAAGGGACTTGCCGACAGCGCTGGTGTCGATGGCGAAGACCTCGACCAAACAGGATTAATCTATGGCCATGTCAGTTCTCATCCGGAAACCATAGACGAGGCTGGTGAAATACTCTTAGGCATTATGAAGACGCCGCGGGATTTTACCGATCAAGCGCTGCACCGGGCGATTACCAAACTGGCCACCCGGGTGGTCCTGCAAGGGGAGAGTTCGATGCGCCGCCTGATGGCCATCGGTCTTGATTGGCTTTACCGTGAGGAGTATCTGCCGCTTGATGCGGAGTTGCGGCGGATAAAGGCGGTCACCCGCGATGAGATTTATTCGATGCTTAGTTTGTATAGCTTTTCACCTACGGCAACGGTGAAGCTGATTCCTTAGCAGTGGCACTGGCAGACTGCGCTGAGCAGTGATGCGCTGTCGTCTACTGTTTTGTTGAAACTGAGTGAAAGAATCTGCAAGCGTGCGTTGTGTGCGATCCGCTGGCAGACATCATCATTTGCACGCGCCCATTCCAGCTTATCGAGCAGATCGGCCAAATCGGCGGAGACAGGGATGAAATGTTCCCAGGGGTGCAGCATTGGGTAGAACCATTGCGTGAATGGACTCTCCACCTTGAAAATGACGCAGTTCATAGCCAGCTTAGGGAAAAGGCTCCAAGAAGAACAGTTCCCGTCGATGTCTAATAAGTAGCGGAACTGAATAAAATCCAAAAAGCTGACTCGCGGGCGGAGAATGCCGGCCTCGCTAATCTGGTCCCGAACGGTGGTGTCTTTGCACTGGACTATCTCGCTGACGAAAGTGTCGAGGAGCTGAGGATTATTGACGGATTGTGCGAGCAAGCTCAAGCGGATACGCGGGTTTTCATGCCAAAGTTCCCGCGTCATGCCGTAGCCTGTTGTGCTGCCTCGCCAAAACAGACGTGGGTCCTTGCGCTCCCACGTCAGATTAGCCACGATTTCGTCAAAGAGTCGCAGCATTTCTGCATAGCCTGCGGTAGCCATAAAGTGAGCATCAGGCAACAGCAGGGATCGTTGATCGGTCTGCAATTTGCAGTAGGTAAAGAGCGGTGCCTCATCTGCTTGAGGAATGGTATAGTTTGGAGGATATACTCCATCAGCAAGCGTCAGCAAGATATCTCCATTCAGACCGGGAAAGCGGCTGAACAGGGCATGAAAAAAGGCCCCGGCTGCCTGCAAACGCCCGCCAATGACTCCTTGCTTGTCTGCGTCATTTTTCACAAGAAGTTCCAAGTGCGAGTGCTGGTGAAAGGCAACTTTGACTAGATGCTGGTGCGCTGGAGAAGAATCGTATGCTTGTGTCAACAGAGCAGAGTTGAAACCGGTTTTGCACCAATACTGCAGCGCGGCGTCCATTGACTGCTGGTTCGATGGAGAATGATTCATCTTGTCTGCCGCAACTAAGTCAGAAATTAGTTCTATCTATGATGTTTCTCTCAGGCAAACTGCGCCGAAAGCGTGCGTACGGAGCATGCATTATTTACGATGACTCATTGTGTGCGTCCGGTCCCGCGCCCCCGGGCCGGGCATCAAAAAAGAAAAGGACAAGGGGCGAAGAATTCGCCCCTTATGAGGTGTTTTTGGAGTATGTCAGGTAGCAGTATCGTCCGTGTTGATCATGATAGATGCAATTCCGGGGCCAAGCTGCGGTTGTGCGTGGGTATTTTTAGATTCTCTGTAACTGACTGAAAACGTTCGAAGTTAAATTTTCGCAGGACAACGCACGACAGCATGCTGGACATGGTGATTGTCGCGGATCAAATCACCTTGTCTAATTCCCGGACATGTTCAGCGCTTTTGGCAGCTCATCGGCATTCTTAAACACCTGCCAGAGGCTGTGCGGAAGGCTGGCAAATACGCGCCCAAGTCTGATTTTTTCTGCGTCGTTCTCGCCACGTGTTTCACGGATGAAAATGCGATGCACTTGGCTGGGGTAGGCCTGCGCCAGAGAGCTGTATAGCTCCGGATCTCCTTCTCCCGAATCGCCCACGAATACAAACTTTCGCTGAGGAAATGTGCGGAGAAGATCTTCGCAGGCTTGCCGCTTTGTTTGCTCTCCCGGTTTGAACAAATCGAAAAATGACCGATCTTTCCAGCGGAACTGCTTAAGATGAAACGTACCATCCGGAAAATTCTCCTGCTTAAAAAATTGGTGCAGGGCAGGGTAGAGCTGCCATGGTGAAGCGGAAATATAATGGAAATCTGCACCATCTGCTGCCCATGAACGATAGTGCTCCGCCATGCCTGGTACTGCTTGAAATTGCCGAAGAAAAGTGTTGGCCAGCAGCTCATCCCGCTGGCGGACATGGCTGACTTTTATCGTGTCATCAATGTCAGACACAACAGACAGTCCAGCGGCGGTGAGGAAAAACAGTTCTCCTTGAAACCGTCGTGTGTCCGGTGGATGCGGGATAGTTTGGAGAGCAATCTTTCCCGGTGCGTTCCAGGGGGCGGCTGGCGGGTCGTGCAGTTCAAGCACGGTCTGGCTGTGGCCATTGCTCTTGGTCGGATTAAGCTGAAAGATACTGCCGCCGATTTCGATGTTAAGGCGTTTTCGTCCTTCATTATCCGCAAGAAAATACTGCGCACGATCGCGAAAGAACCTGTTTCCCTCGTCTTGCGCGGAAAGCCCGAGCGATTTTGCCAGTAAAGCGAGCGCGCCTTTTCGCCAAAGACTGGCTGGTTCGATTTCAAATACCCAGGCATGAATTTGCGTAGTCCAGACTTTTCTGTCTGGCCGCAGGGCGGCATATGCGGGGAAAATAATCACCTCTTCATCTTTTTTCAGATTGGCGCCCATAAAAGCAAGACCGCAAAAAATCGTTAAAATAAAGATTTGGATGGTCACTATTTTACTGGGTCGTCCGGGCATCGGCATGATCTCATCTAAATCTGTTCCAGCAATAACTGATGAACAGCTTTGGCATTTTCGCTGAGCTCGGGATGGAATGTGGCGCCCAGTATCTTGCCTTGTTTAACCAGCACAGGCTCAAGTCCTCGTTCAACTAAAACGGTGACACCGTCTCCCGTGCGGGTAATTCTCGGTGCGCGGATGAAGACGCCTTCCATGGTGCGGCTTGCCGCGTTGGCTAAGCCGTTTTGACTTACAAGCTCAAGCTCGCTCCGGCCGGCGCTTGTCCAGTTAAGGTTTAGATCAACAAAAGAGTCGATTTGTCTGCCGTAAGAGTTCCGCTCAACGTCGATATCGAGAAGGGCCAGGGAGTCTTGGCCGGGATTTGTGACGCCTCGTGATAAGAGAATCAGTCCCGCACAGGTGGCCAGAACCGGGATTCCGCCTTGGATTGCTTCCTGGAGGCTCTTGCGGAAATTGTCGTCGAGCAGACGGAGCAGTGTAGTCGATTCTCCACCGGGCATGATTAAGGCATCAACGGCATGGAGCATTTGTGCCTTGCGTACCAGCACCGATTTCGCGCCCAGTTCATGCAAACGCTGTTGATGAAGGGCGAAATCTCCTTGCAGCGCCAAAATGCCGGTAACCATGTTCACCAGCCGCGGTCTTGCAGCCGATCGGATGGCGCAAGGTCATGGACATTCAAGCCGGGCATTGCTCCGCGAAGCTCGCGCGAAACCTCAAGCAGAATCTCAGGTTCATTGTAATGAGTCACTGCTCGAACAATGGCCCGGGCTCGCGCTGCGGGATCTTCCGATTTGAAGATACCCGAGCCGACAAAAACACTCTCGGCGCCAAGCTGCATCATCAAGGCTGCATCGGCGGGGGTGGCAACGCCGCCAGCGGAAAAAAGCGGAACCGGAAGCCGCCCCGTTTTAGCGACAAGCTTCAATAAGTCAAGAGATGCGCCAATTTCTTTAGCTGCGCTGACTAACTCCTCCGCGCCGGAAGAGGCAAGCATGCGCATGGATGAGACAATGCTGCGCATATGCCTAACCGCCTCGACGATGTTGCCGGTTCCTGCTTCACCTTTAGAGCGAATCATCGCGGCGCCTTCACTAATCCGGCGTAAAGCTTCGCCAAGATTGGTTGCTCCGCAGACAAACGGCACAGAAAAATCAAACTTGTTGATATGGTATTTCTCGTCGGCGGGAGTAAGAACTTCGCTCTCGTCAATAAAGTCGACCCCCAAGGCTTGAAGAATTTGCGCTTCGGCAAAATGCCCGATGCGTACCTTGGCCATCACCGGGATGCTTACCGCTTCTTGTATTTTCTCAATAACTTCAATATTTGCCATGCGGGCGACTCCGCCTTCGCGGCGGATATCCGCCGGCACGCGCTCAAGCGCCATTACCGCAGCAGCGCCTGCTTCCTCTGCAATCGAGGCCTGTTCGGCATTGACCACATCCATAATCACGCCGCCTTTAAGCATTTCGGCGAGTCCAACCTTAAGTTTCATTTTTTCTTCGATCATTTCCCAATATCCCACTCAGGAATTCTATGCTGGCCGCGGACGCGAAATACACGCGTTTCTAGATTTACCCTGAATTATCTGCTTAGCGTTGTAAAAAGGCAAAAATACAGCTACCACGTATTTCGTCAAGGACGATAAGGCTTGACGAGGTAAAAAAGAATAATCAATTATTCCACGTATTCGGCGGCCTGCCTGGCGGGCAGCTAGTTACAGAATTTGAGGACTAAGGATTAGTATGTCGGTAATGATAGAGACGCAAAACCTTGGGCGCCACTTTGGGCCGATAAAGGCGGTGGATGGAATCTCTTTCCAGCTTAGCAAGGGGGAAGTGCTCGGGTTCCTTGGGCCCAACGGTGCGGGGAAATCGACAACGATGAAAATGCTTTCGTGTTTTCTTACGCCAAGCTTTGGTTCAGCCAAGGTGGGCGGTTATGATGTGGTAACCCAGTCGCGGGAGGTGCGTTCGCTTTTGGGATACTTGCCGGAGAATGCACCGCTGTACGGTGAAATGGAAGTATTGGACTTCCTCCGGTTTGTCGGCGAAGTTCGCGGTCTTGCGTCGGCGAAACTTCAAGATGCTCTTGAGCGCGTCGTTGGGTTGACCAGCCTGGAGGCTGTGGTGTGCCAGAGAATTGAGACGCTCTCTAAGGGGTTTAAACGTCGGGTGGGGTTGGCTCAGGCTTTAATACATGATCCCGAAATTTTGATTCTTGATGAGCCAACAGACGGACTCGATCCAAACCAGAAACATGAAGTGCGCAGTTTGATTAACAGTATGGCGCGGGATAAGAGCATTATTTTGTCCACGCACATCCTGGAAGAAGTAGATGCTGTTTGCACCCGGGCGATAATTATTGCCGAGGGCAAGATAGTGGCCGATGATGCGCCGGAACTTTTAAAAAGGCGTTCTAGCGCATATGGGGCGGTCGTGCTCACATTTCAGAAACCGCCAGCGGATAATTTTGCCGGAGTCCTAAGCAGCTTGCCGGGGGTGCGCGAGGTGCGCGAGGAGCAGTTTGCCGGGCATAAGACAAGCTACATTTTGCTGCCGCAGCCCGGTGCCAATCTTTTGCCTGTTGTCGTGCGGGAGTCCGAAGCGCAGAAATGGCCGCTTACTGATTTACGCATGGAAACGGGACAGCTCGATCAAGTGTTTCGCGATCTAACGCAGTAGCACGATTCTGGCTTTTTACGCGGAAGGAAAAATGAAAACATACAAAGCGATTTTTAAACGCGAATTTCAATCATACTTTGCCACACCGATTGCGTTGATATTTCTGACGGTGTTTCTGATCTTGACTGGTTTTTTCACATTCAAACTGGGGCGGTTCTATGATCAAGGTCAGGCGGATCTGCGCTTATTCTTTACCTGGCATCCGTGGCTCTACCTGTTTATTGTGCCAGCAGTTTCCATGCGGCTTTGGGCGGAAGAACGCAGAAGCGGAACTATCGAACTGCTGCTTTCGCTTCCGGTAGGCTTGATGGAGGCGATGCTTGGAAAATTTGTTGCCGCATGGGCGTTTGTGGGATTTGCTCTTGTCTTAACCTTTCCTATGGTGCTCACCGTTTGGTATTTGGGCTCGCCGGATTTAGGCGTGATTCTCGCCGGCTATGTCGGGAGCTTTCTCATGGCTGGAGCTTTTCTTTCCATCGGGTGCTGTATTTCAGCTTTGACAGCCAACCAGGTGATCAGTTTTGTGATCTCAACGGTTATTTGCCTCGTGCTGATTCTTTTGGGCTTTGACCCGGTGACGGATATGCTGGCGCAGGTGCTTCCGGGATTTTTGGTTGCACAGCTTGTGAACTTGAGCTTTCCGTATCATTTCGAGGCGATCCAGCGAGGAGTTATTAACCTCAGTGACGTTGTTTACTTCGTATCATTGGTTCTGTTCTTTCTTTTTGCCGGCGTGATCATTGTCGAACGCAAAAAGGCAGACTAAATTTTTTTCAAGCTACAGGGGGCATCTGTGCAAAAGTCACTTCTTTCTTTTTCGGGAATTGCGGTTCTTGCGGCAATATTGCTGGTCCTCAATGGCATCAGCGATGCGGTGTTCAGCCGCTTCTATGTCGATATGACGGAAGACCGTCTTTACTCGCTGTCGCCAGGAACAATCCGCATCCTTAAGGCGATTGAGGAGCCGGTTACCTTCCGCTTTTATTTCAGCAAGACCGAGGCTTCGAAATACCCTGGAGTGAAACTTTATGGAACCCGGATTGCGGACCTTCTTCGGGAGTACGAGCGCCAGTCAGGCGGCAGGGTGCTTTTGGAGACGTATGATCCTCGTCCGGATACCGAAGAAGAGGAATGGGCGCAAAAATATGGCGTGACACCGCTTGGGTTGCCGACGGGGGAAAAACTTTATATCGGACTCGCGGCGGTAAACAGCATCGGCGAAGAGGATGTTATTCCGGTTTTTGATTTGAGCCGTCAAGAGTTCCTTGAGTATGATGTTACCAAACTTGTTTATTCTTTGAGCAAGTCAGAGAAGGCTGTTGTCGGCGTCATTTCGCCGCTTGCGCTTAAGGGAGAGCCCGAGCAAATGCCGATGCCGGGCCGGATGGCTCCGCCATCCCGTCCGTGGGTGCTCGTTACGCAGCTTTCAAAGTTTGCTGAAGTTAAATTTCTTCCGGCGGATGCGAGCACGATCGATCCTGGCATTGACTTATTGCTGATTGTCCATCCGAAGAATCTTGGAGAGCAGGCGCTCTATGCCATTGATCAGTATTTGGTGAAAGGCGGCAGCGCATTTATCGCCGTTGATCCGTATTGCTCTGTCGATCAGCCGAAGACAGACGCGGAGAACCCGATGGCAGCAATGACTGCCGATCGAAGCTCTAATCTCAAGAGTCTGATGCAAGCTTGGGGAGTAAAGCTGGTGGAACGCAAGGTTGTCGCGGATATCGACATGGCGACTAAAGTGTCTTCAGGTCAGACGAGGGACCAGCAGCTATTCCCGGTTTGGTTGACCCTGGGCAGTGATGCTGCCGGCGCAAAGGGCCTTGTGAACCGCAGCAATATTGTGACGAGTCAGCTAGAGAATGTGATGCTGGCCTGGCCCGGTGCTTTGGAGTTGAGCAAAGTCGACGGGGTAACCGTGGAGTCTTTGCTTCAGACAACCGACACGGCAATGCTCTTTGATGAGCAAACAATCCGTTTCAGCGGCGACAACCCCGACCAAATCCTTAAAGATTATCAGCGGGGAAGCCAGTCCTATACGCTTGCGGTCCGCATTGGCGGGAAACTGAAAAGCGCGTTTCCCGGGAAGCCTGGTGAAAAGCAGCAGGAGAATATGTCTACGGCTGATGGGCATACCGCACAGGGGGTGAAGGATGCGAACATTATTGTTATTGCGGATGTGGATTTTTTGGCCGATCGGTATGCGGCTTATGTCCAGCAGTTTCTTGGAACCCAGATTGTGACATTAATCAATGATAATTTAGTTCTGGCCGCTAATGCCGTCGAGAATTTAGCTGCTGGTTCAGCGGATCTGATTAGCCTCCGTTCGCGCGGCAAGTACACCAGGCCTTTTACACGTGTTCAGGCGATTGAGGCTCGGGCCGCGGAGAAGTGGAAATTGGAGGAAGAGACGCTGCAGGCTCAGCTCAATGAAGCAAACAGGCGTCTCAGTCAGCTTCAGTCAGGAAGCGAAGCCGGGGGGGACGGCAAGAAAGTTTTTACTGCCGCGCTGCTTGGTGAAATCAAAAAGTTCCGGGAGCAGCGGCAGCTTGCCCAGCAGCGGCTGCGTGAAGTGCGGCGCAAGCTGCGAGAAGATAAAGAACGGCTCGGTGAAATACTATTCTTGATCAACACATTTTTTATTCCGTTCGTGCTCATTGTGACAAGTGTTGTTGCAGCGCTGCGTAAGTCCAGACGGCCGCGGCAGACAACGCGGTTTGGGGAGAGCGAGAGCAACGAACTGATTGAGGAGTCCAAAGCATGACCCAGAAAAAGCTCGTTTTATTGCTGGCAGCACTTGCGGTTTTGTCCGGGTTTTACTTCATGTTATTGCCCGGAGCGGGCCGCCGGCACGCGGAGCATGTTAACCTGCTTGCGGGCGTGGACAGCGATCAGGTCGCTCGTTTTGTCTTAGAACAGGGGGTGGAGAAACTTGAAGTGCGGAATAAAGACGGCGTTTGGACTATCCCTGCGCGAGGTGATTACCCGGCAAGTGAGCAGGAGATCGGCAAGCTATTCTTTAAATTGTTCGATCTCGTGGCAACGCAAAAAGTTCCTGCGGGGAGCGAGGGCATCAAGAAACTCGGTTTGGATGAAGAAGGTATAAAGGCGGGACGTTCGCGGATTACTTTTTTTGATAAAGAAGGCAAGCAGCTTGGCGGGCTTTTCTTGGGGCAGTTGCGGGAAAGGAGACAGGCTCCTGATATTCCAGTCGTGCCGGGGATGACAGGGCAGTTCGTCCGGTTGCTCGATGAGGATCGAGTATATTTAGTCGGTACGCCGGTCTTATTCACGCTGTTAATGTCAGAATGGCTGGATACTAACCTGCTTAACGTACGCGTTGGCAAGGTACTTTCTGTGGTGCAAAAAGTGCTGGCTGGAGCCACAGACGAAGCGAAGGCTTTTGAGCTTGTCCGTCCGGCGGAGGAAGATAACGGAAAGGACTTCATGCTTCAGCCGGCGCCTGGGGGGGACGAAGAGACTCAGGCGACATTGGTCTCACAGGTTGCCTCGGGTTTGGAGAACCTGAAGTTTAGTGACGTAAAGCAAGCGGATGATGCTGTGCTGCATAACTTAGTTTGGGACAGGGAGACGGTGTACCTGACGGACAGCGGATTAGTGTACCGGGTTACTACCGCAAAGGATCAAGACAAAGTATATGCCAAGGTCCGCGTTGCTTTTGATGAGGCATTAGCTAAAGAAATTCAGGCGCGTGCTGATGCAAAAAAAGCAGAAGCGGAGCGTCTGAGCAAGGACAAAGAGGCTGCCGAAGCAGCAGATGCTGCAAAGTCTCAAGATGTCCAGGCAGAGCAACAGTCAACTGCCGCATCTCCTTCCCCGTCTCCGGCGCCGGAGACGAAACCTGATATGCCTAAAATAGAGCCGCAGCTTTCTAATAGTGATGAGGCGATAAAGCAAAATTCCCGGCTTGAGCCGTGGATATTTGAGTTGGCTGCTTATCAGGGTGATAAATTTCGAAAGTCCTTTGCGGATTTGATTAAAAAGAAAGAGATCAAAACTGAGGCGCCGGGAGGTCTCGAAACCCCTGGGACGTAAGGATTTGAAGTAAGTCGGTGCAATATCTGCGGCTTATTCAGACTCAATATGACTAGGCTTGTATACGCGGGCTGCAGGTAAGCTCTTGCCAAAACTGTAGATTCAGGTAAGAAATAAGCAAAATCAGTTTTGGCAGTTCGCATAAATATCGGAGTCCATCATGGTTTCGTTCCGTTTTCGGCATGTGTGTCTTGAAGCGTTTGGGGTTCATCTTCCGGAAGAGGAGGTGTCTTCAGCGTCGCTCGAAGATAAGATAGCCCCGATCTACGATCGGTTAAAAATTCCTTTCGGTACTTTAGAGCGTTTAACGGGTATCAAAACCAGACGTTTTTGGGATATGGACGTCAGACCGAGCGAAGTTGCCACAGTTGTTGCGCGACAGGTATTGGACAAAATTGGCTTTGTTCGAGAACACATTAAGGCGCTTTTTAACTGTTCGGTGACTCGAGATTTCTTTGAGCCGGCAACGGCAGCATTGGTGCACCGTAACTTGGGACTGCAAGAGCAGTCTATTGTGATGGATATCAGCAATGCTTGCATGGGTTTTGTTAACGGCATCATGGTTTTGGGCAACTTGATCGAATCGGGTGCGGTTAAAGCGGGAGTGCTGGTTTCCGGTGAAAATGTCGCGCGAATGGTTGACTCCAGTGTCGGCTATATCCTGGGCAAGGAGAATATTGATCGGGAAGAGCTTATTAAGCTGCTGCCGACCTTCACTCTTGGTTGTGCCGCAGTTGCCTTTGTGCTTTGTCACGACAGCATCGCCACTACCCAGCATCGTATTCTCGGTGGAGTTGCGCGTTCAGCCACGCAGTTTAACGACCTATGCGAAGGCAATGGTGATCACTCGTACTATCAGACGCAGGGCGAGTCTGAACCTATTATGTACACTGAATCGTCGAAAATAATCAGTAATGCCGCGAGACTTGGCGGCAGGACGTGGAAAGACACGTCTGAGATCCTTGGCTGGTCCAAGGATGATATTGACCATATTTTTTGCCACCAGGTGGGGCGGCAGGTGAATGAGGCCTTTTATCAAGAAATGGGCTTGGATATTGAAAAAGAGTACACTGTTTATCAAAAGTACGGAAACCTGGTGTCTGCCGCTCTCCCCGTTGCCTTTGCTGAAGGAGTTGAGAAGAAAGATGTAAAGCCGGGCGACAAGATTCTGCTGACCGGTTTTGGCAGTGGGCTTAACTCGCTGTTTGTCGGTATCGAATGGTAAGTTCCTCCGCTCAGGGCGAAGCAACCGTAGCGGCACAATCTGTTCTTCCCTTCCCATCCCGCTGGGCCGATATCAGCGGCTACAGGATGCATTATGTTGATGAAGGCCAAGGTCCGGTCGTCGTGCTCCTGCACGGTAACCCAACGTGGTGTTACTATTATCGTAATTTAATTGTTCATCTGCGGGAGGCCTTTCGTGTAATTGCGCCGGACTATATCGGCTGCGGGTTATCTGAGCACCCCGCCGGGGTGCATTTTCGGGCTCTTGACCGTGTACAGCAAGTAGCGATGCTTTTAGAGCGCCTCGGCATTAACCGGTATTCATTAGTTCTTCATGATTGGGGTGGTCCGATCGGGACTGGCCTTGCCGTGCGCTGTGCGGAGAAAGTAGACAAACTGGTGTATTTCAACACAACCTTGACTGATGTATCCGCGCTGCCGCCAGTTATTAAATGGTCCGCAGCCCCGGTTATTGGACGCTTTTTGACGGAGACAACTAAGTTTTTCTTGCATTTGACGGTACATTTAGGTGCGGTGCGCAGGCTTAGTCCGGAGGTGCGGCGGGGGTACATCTTTCCTTACCGGTCATTGCGTTCTCGAAGGGCGATTTGCGATTTTGTCGCTGATATCCCTTTTTATGAGAATCACCCTACATACGAACAGATGACTGATATTGCAGCGCGCATGCCGAAGCTGCGCGATAAACCGGTTAAGATCATTTGGGGACTCCGAGACTTATGCTTCCACCGCGGCATGCTTGAACGGCTGAAGCTTCATTTTCCGCAGGCTGAGGTTATGGAGCTGGAGGATGCATCACATTTGGTTCTGGAAGACGGCGGTGAGAAGGTTCTGTCTGCCGTTTCAGAGTTTTTGCAGCGCTCCAGCAGCAAGGTTTCACCGGGCGAAGACGGCGCATCGCAGTCAGATGCTCCGGCCAATGCACTTTATGCAAATTATTCTGCGCAAGCTGCCGAGCGTTCCACAGCGCCGGCGGTAATTGTCGGGAGCTTTACGAAGAACGGTGTTGAGTGCAGGGAGTGTAGTTTCGGGCGGTTTGCATGGAAGGTGAACTCATACCAACGCGGGCTTGCTGCACTGGGATTGCGCGCCGGGGATAGAGTATTGATGCTAGTCCCGCCAGGTATTGAGTTTCTTGCGCTGAGTTATGCTGTGATGGGCCGCGGTGCGGTGCCGGTATATCTGGACCCCGGTATGGGACGCGAAAATCTAAAGCGCTGCATCATTGATGCCGCGCCTGATGCGTTAATCGGTACGCGTAAAGCGCAGATCGTTTGGTTGATGAAACGGACTCTCTGTCCGCAACTGCGCTTTTCAGTGGTGGCGGATCGACTCGCGCTTTTTGGTTTTAAGAATTTGCGTTTTCTCGGCAGTTTTTCGGGTGCTGCTCTTGCTCCGGCCGCGCCGGAACCGGTTTGCCTTATCGCCTTTACTTCCGGCGGTACGGGAACGCCCAAAGGTGTGATCTATACTAATGATATGGTGCGGGCGCAGCTTGAAATTTTTCGCGCGGTATTTCGTATTGAGGCGGGCAAAAAGGATTTGCCCCTGCTGCCGGTGTTTGCCTTATTTAGTCTTGCTTCGGGAGTATGCAGCGTCATCGCGCCGATAGATCCGGCAAAGCCGATTGAAATCGACCCGGGACAGGTAGCGGCATTGGTGGATAAGCTTAAAATTAACTACTCTTTTGGTTCTCCCATATTGTGGGGGAAAATTGCAGAATTCTGCAGGAATCATCGAATTTTCTTGCCTTCTTTGGATGGCGTGTTTGTCGCAGGTGCTCCTGTTTCGCGTGAAGTCCTGCGTCAAATTGAAAACGTGGCGATTAACGCTGAAGCTGCTACACCTTATGGTGCAACAGAGGCGCTGCCGGTAACTTACGTTAGCTCAAAAGAGATTTTCTCGTCTCCGGAGGCGGCGGCGAAAACAGGCGAGCAAGGCACGCTGGTGGGAAAGGCTGTGGCTGGTGTGGAAGTCAGGATTATTAAGCTTGCCGATGCCGCACTCGACGCCGGGGAGATGGAAGAGCTTCCGCTGCGCCATGTTGGGGAAGTAATTGTCCGTGGACCAAACGTAAGCAGGGAATATTTAAGAAGAGAAGAGGAAACCCGCCAGGCAAAGATTATTGACGGCAAGTCTTTTTGGCATCGCATGGGAGATATGGGCTACCTCGATGAGCGCGGCAATCTCTATTTTTGCGGACGAAAAACGCACATGGTGCGCACAGAAAAGCGAGTTTATTATAGCGTTCCCACAGAGAGGCTGTTCAATAACCATCCGCGCGTGCGTCGCAGTGCTCTAGTGTCGCTAGCTGACGGTTCGGCGGGAATCGTGGTTGAGCCGTATGCCGGGTGTTTCCCTCATGAAGAACGGCAGCGCCAGATGTTTGCGGCAGAGCTTGCG
>JAKPSH010000218.1 GCA_029555385.1 Pseudomonadota bacterium | reverse complement strand
CGTACAGCCATAATCGTGCAGCTTGACGTTTGTCGTCTTCGAGATCAACCTGTTGGCAAGCAGCGAGGGAATCTTCCGGGTGAGCATGCGGTCCTGGCGGTTTTTACGCCAACCGGCGACAATGTCGTATCCTTCGTCGAGCTTCGCGATCATCTGCGGAATCGCCGCTGGGTCGTTCTGCAAATCTCCGTCCAGTGCGACCACCACCTCGCCTTGCGCATAATCAAACCCAGCAGCAAGCCCGGCTGTTTGTCCGAAATTCCGCCGCAAAACTACCACTCGCACCCGCGCATCGCCTGCCGCAGTTTGCGCAAGCAGCGGCACCGTGCGATCCCGAGAGCCATCATCAACAAATACAAACTCGCAATGCAGCCCGGAGCTATCGGCCATTTCGCACAACTCTGCGTAAAGCTGCTTGATGTTTTCTTCTTCGTTGTAAACTGGAATAACGATAGATATTAGACGCATCGGTCAAGTTCCCTGCAAAAAAGACAAATCAGATATATATTGCGGAAATCCCGCCAGAACAGAAAGGGCAACTAAAACCCCTTGGAACTACTAAATAATGACGATTTTGTCTACCTCACGAGACCTAATGCGCGGGTTTTACTGGTTAATTATTATCTGTCACTATTCGGATCGCTAGGAACTGCGCGAAGGATTGCAAAGCTCAAGCGCACTCAGTCAATCCTAAGCAGGGGTACGCTTGGCGGCGCGGTAAAACGCAACACCCGGACACCGCTGCCGGACTTCGAGCGCAGCGAAGAAATTGGCCAAAATCGGGTTTTTCACCGCCTTGCTAACATTACTCCGTTCGCCCCGGGTACGCCTCCAGCCCGGCACGCAGCACCGCTACTGCATGCTCCAGTTCGTGGCTTTCCAGCACGTAGGCTACGCGCACTTTGTTCTGGCCTCGACCGTTCTGCATATAGAACCCCGACGCAGGCGCAACAAAGGTGGTCTTGCCGTCAAGCGCAAACTCCGACAAGAGAAACATGGCAAACTTTTCGGCATCATCCACCGGGAGCTGCACAATCGAATAGAATGCCCCTTTAGGCTTATAAGCCATCATCCCCGGAATCTGCTCCAGCGCTTGGAACAGCACATCACGGCGCATCTCAAACTCCCGCCGCACCCGGCTCAAATACTCATCGCTTACTGTTTGCAGCATGTGTGCGCTTGCCGCTTGCTCAAGAGTCGGCGCAGCAAGACGCGCCTGCGCGATATTGAGCGTTGTCGCCAGCACTTCCTCGTTCCACGTGACAAAGCAGCCGATGCGCGCCCCGCACAAACTGAAACGCTTGGACAAACTGTCCACAACAATCACCCGTCGGCTTCCCGGAGCAAGCTGGAGCACCGAGAACGGCTCCAGCCCGTCATAAACAAACTCACGGTAGGTTTCGTCGACAACGAGAAAGATATTGTAATCTTCGCAAATCGCGAGCAGCTCTTGTATTTCCTCCGGCGAATACACCGTACCTGTCGGATTATTCGGACTGCACAGCAAGATCGCCCGGGTGCGGTTTGTAATCTGCGCCTCGATCTTCTCATAGCTGGGGAGCGCAAAATTATGCTCCAAGTCGCTCAGGATCGGCACCAAGGTGACACCGGCGACCGCAGCAAAACCGATATAGTTTGCGTAGGTCGGATCGAAAATAATCACTTCGTCGCCGGGGTCGCAGCATGTCATAAACAAGAACACCAGGGCTTCACTCGCGCCCATCGTGACCATGAACTGCTCCGCGCTAAGGTTGAGCCCCAGGCAGCGGTTCATATAATCAGCCCAGACACGGCAGAGCAGCTCGTTGCCCTGCGAACGGTCATAAGCGAGCACGGGATCGGAAAACGTCCGCACCGCATCAAAAAATTCAACCGGCGAATGAATGTCAGGCTGGCCGATATTGAGATGATAAACGCTCTTGCCGTCTTTCTTGGCCCTCTCCGCCAGATGCGCCAGGCGGCGGATAGGAGACGGCGGAGTCTGACGCGCACGGTTCGATAGTTTGAGTCTCGGCATAGTGTTCTATAAAATTACTTGTTTTCGTCCAATAAAGCAGCCAAACGCGGCGCGAGGCTGCGCAGCAAATCCCGTTTCGCGCAAAAAGCGCTTGCGCCGGCATCGAGCAGCTCCTGCATCATGTCTTCCCGCGCCGCGGTAACCATCAGCACGGGCAGAGCGGAGAACTTTACACTGCGCCGCACGTTCTCCAATAGCCACTTTCCACTCCGGCGCGGCAGCATGACATCGCAAACCACCGCGTCAACGGTGTGCCGCTCCAGCATACTAAGGCCCTCCTCGGCACTGCACGCACCGAGCACGGCGTAGCCCTGGCGTTCGAGAAACGTGGCCATTACCGCAAGCTGGTTTTCATCGTCATCAACTACCAGAATTGTTTTTGTGCTCATCACAGAGTCCTCCTGCCGCAAGTGAGCATAAGTTCCACTGCACCTGCACAGCACCGTGCATCGCGCGTAAGCCCGGCTGAGTAAAGCAGCCGCAACATTCTTACATCATTCTTACTGTCACCGGAGAATAAAATCTACCGCCGTAGTCGGCATGGCACGAACTGCGATTGAGCGTTATTCTCGGCGGCAAAAGGGCCTGCCGCAAAAGGGGCTGTCCCAACCAACACCGCCATTAGCACGAAAATCCATAATCCCCAGCGGTCGGGACAGCGGCGATAACCTTAAAAAACTACCGAATTCTAGCGCCGCAGTTGCGTTTTCCGCAATCAGTTATTTCTGCCGCACTGCGGGCGCGATCCCATACAGCGTCCATTTAAAGGCCGGCCCTTTATCCCCAACGCCGCAGGGCACTTCCGGCGATGCGCCGCAAAGCACCAAATCCCAGCCCGGCGCGGGGGTGGACTGGCCCCCATCGCTGAAGAGGCACAACCGCTCACCGTCTGCCGTTTCGATCACTTCAATACCCTCGCGTCTCTGCTCCCAGTCTAGGGGGCGTTTTCCTGCGGGATAACGGGACTCAAGCACCTGCTTGACGGTAATACGGCGCACAAGCACATTGCCACAAGCTGCCATTCGCCAGTGTCTCCGTTAAGATTATTTGCGGCCAAATGTACCCAAGCGGGCCTGAGATGCAGAAGCGTCGTCTGATGGGGCAAACGTCTCGGCAACCTGCGCACCGAAGTAAGGTGATGGTCCCTGACTTACATCACGCATCATCTCCGCGGCCTCGCGGGTATCAACTAAAACCCAATGAAAACGCGGCTCACCTCGCGGCGTCGGTTCCAGAATGCGCCGCACGCAGACGTAAGAATCTTCTGCCATCGTATCCATTTTGTTTACGACGCGATAAATGCTGACGCTCAGCCGGCGCGCATCTGCCGCACGCTGCGCTTTTTTACGCAGCAGCTCGAGATCCTTGGAAAGGTGCCATTCGCCGGTTTGCACCCCGGGGCAGATAAAATAAATTTCCCCTTTGTCGATTTCGTTTTCCAGCTCTTCAAGATAATCGAACGACATGCAAACAGCTCAAGATAGGATATAAAATGCAACTATACGGCGGCTCACACGCCAGGTCTGAGCCGCCACTTGGACGGTGTAGAACCTGGCATCTACTCTTCAGGATCGCTATCGTCGTCTTCGCAGTTAAGCCTTTCCCGTAATTCCTTGCCCACTTTGAATGCGGGCAGCCTCTTAGGGCTGACCCAAATCTTCTCGCCGGTCTTGGGATTTCGGCCCCAATAGCTCTCATAATCTTTAACCATGAAACTGCCAAAGCCACGAATTTCAATGCGCCGCCCGGAAGTCAGCGCATGGCGTATCTGGTCAAACATTAAATTGACTATATCTTCGGCCTGCACGTGTCCAAGACCACTCTTTTCTGCAAGATGCTCAATTAGCTCCGACTTATTCATACGCGCTGAGATGAAAACCCTCTTACATTAATAAAAGCAGCTGGCTTTTATGCCGGCCCACTATGAAGCAACAAGAAAGTACCCCTGATAGGACTCGAACCTATGACCCCAGGTTTAGGAAACCTGTGCTCTATCCTGCTGAGCTACAGGGGCTCATACCGATCGCCCACACCGCACCACCACTAATCATCCCAAAAACAATCGGCGGTCGATCCTACCAATCTCTTTACTATAGATTCGCAAACTATTTGCAACAGTGCAAAAATTTTTAGTGTTAAGCACTTAGTTAATTCTGACCAGTTTAGATCGTGTATTATGCGTATTTTTGATGCCACGCTTTTCTTTCGCCTCAATCAGCCGTCTCACAAAGTGAATATATCATCAATCCGCTCGCCTATTCCCGTTATTTTTGCTCTGGCTGTGTCCTCGCCGGTAATCACTTAAACATCTTGGCCATTAGCCCAAACAAGTTTTCGTTTACACGATAGCGCGGCTTTGTTTTCAGATCTTTTTCCGTTAAGAGCGGATACGGATCCACGGCAACGTAGCGCCCGCGTGAATCCCGCGCCCGGACTTCGAAATGCAGATGGGGACCGCTGGAGCGTCCGGTGCTGCCCACTTTCGCGATGCGCTCGCCGCGCACAACGCGATCCCCTTCGCTCACTAAAAAAGTATCGTTGTGCGCATAAACTGTGATCAGCCCTTCATCACCCCGCAAAATTACCAGGTTGCCGTAGCCGCTCAGGTCATTATCAGCATAAGCGATCCGTCCGTTGTGTGCGGCAAAAACCGGGGAACCGCGCGGAGCGGCAAAATCCAAACCATCGTGGAATCCTTCATTTCTCGGACCAAACGTCGAAGCGATATATCCGGTATTGACCGGCCAAGCGAGCCGTCCGCGGGAAATAAAGACATGTCCGCTCGAACGGGAACTGACCGGCTGCGTACGCATAGCTTCCGTTTCTTCACCAGCGTCTGTATAGCGGTAGCCGACAAGAATCCGCCTGCCGGCGCTGAGCCCATCAGCATTGCGAAGCCCATTAAGCCGCATCAGCGTGGTGCTCGACACACCGTAGCGTTTGCCGATGCTCCACAATGATTCGCCGCGCTTGACTTCATGGTAGACCGCAGTGCGCACTTGCGCGCGGCTCGCTCCATAACCGCTTAACGAACAACCGGAGACGAGAGAAAGCAAAACCACAAGGCAAAGTCGAACAGCAGCACCCACCGCCCGCGAAGCAGAGCAACGTGCGGTATGCGCGCCATGGTTTCCGAGCAATATCATCAGCTTTGCCACAAAATACACTACCTGAGGATATTAATTGTGCGCCAAACGAGCACATCCCGCCAGCTTCGTTTAACTTGAACTAGGTGTTTTTTCTCACATTATTGCGTCAGACGAGCACGGAAAGCTCGCAAGCGCGATGGCACGACGGAGAATAAAAGGAAATGGTCGGGGCGAGCAGATTTGAACTGCCGACCACTCGCACCCCAAGCGAGTACGCTACCAGGCTGCGCCACGCCCCGACACGGGAGAATCTAGCCGAACTATCCCCCGGCTGCAATCCTCAGCTCCTCACCCTGCTTGCCGCTGAAGACGAGAGCGAAGCCTATGCTTCAGTCACGGCACGAAATACAGATGTTCCGCTCAAATTAGTTCATCTTCATCATCCGGCATCGCCAAATCAACGCCGAGATAATCGTACTCCGGCACATCCTCCTCCAAATTGACGAACAGGGTGTATTCACCTTGAAAGCCGAGCTTAACGGTAGCCACGGGCCCGTTGCGGTGCTTGGCGATAATCAACTCCGCTTTACCTTTATCCGGCGAGTCCGCGTGATAGACTTCGTCGCGATACACAAAACCGATGATATCGGCATCCTGTTCAATCGCGCCGGATTCGCGCAAATCAGCCATCAGCGGCCGCTTGTCCTGGCGGTTTTCCACGGCACGGTTAAGCTGGGAAAGGGCAACAACGGGAATATGCAGTTCTTTGGCGATCGCTTTGAGTCCGGCAGAAATTTCAGAAATCTCCTGTTCGCGCCGCTCCGCGCTCCGGTAACTGCCCTTCATCAGCTGCAGATAGTCAACAACAAGCAGACTGATTGGCGACTCTTTGTGCAAACGCCGCGCCTTGGCACGCATCTCGAGCACCGAAATTGCCGGTGTATCGTCAATGTAAATATCCGCTTGCGCAAGCTTGGATGCTGCATCAACGAGGCGCGGAAAATCGCTCTCGCCGAGCTTGCCGCTTCTAACACGCGAGCTGCTTACTTTCGCCTCGCCGCAAAGAAAACGCAGCACAATCTGCTCCTTGGACATTTCCAGCGAAAAAATAGCCACCTTTCGTGCGCAGTCCATGGCAACATGCCGCGCGATCGAAAGCGCAAGTGACGTTTTGCCCATACTCGGGCGGCCGGCAATAATGATCAGGTCCGCTGGCTGGAAGCCGGAGGTCAGCCCATCCAAATCATAAAAACCTGAAGGCACTCCGGTAAGCTGATCTTTATTAACGTAGCGCTGTTCGACCTGTTTGATCGAGTCTTTTACCACGTCACCCACGCGCACAAAGCTCGGATTAATTCGCGACTCCGAAACCTTAAAAATGCGCTGTTCAACAGAATCAATAAAGGAGTCAAAATCACCGCGCGGCGTCAGGGCTTCTTCCACGATCTCCCCCGCTTGGTGGATTAACTTCCGCCGCAGCGACATTTCTTTGATAATGCGCGCATAATAGAGGGTGTTGGCCGCTGTCGGCACGGCGTCGACGAGAAAAGACAGGTATTCAATACCGCCAATAAGATCGATTTGCTGCGCCGCGCGAAGCTCGGCGCTGAGCGTCACCACATCAATCGGCTGATGTTTGTCGCTGAGCTCAAACATCGCGTGAAAGATTAGCTGATGCGCTTTTTTATAAAAATCATCCGGGCGCAGTACTTCTAGCACCGGCATCAGCGCTTCGTTATCCAACAACACCGCGCCAAGAACCGCAGTTTCGGAATCCATCGAATGCGGCGGCACACGCCCCCCGCTTAGCTCGCCGCCGAACTCTACGGATGGCTCAACTTCACTCTTCAGCAAGAAATTCGTCTTGATCATGGCACAACTTCTCTACCAGCTCTTGGATCTTATCGGCAAAGGCGACCGGCCAATAATGCTCCGGGTCAACCAAAGCCATTTCACACAACTTCGGCTCTTCATCGAACAGCGCATCGGCAATAAGCTTCTTTTCCCGGCGATTATTCTCGCTCGATGCGATAGCCAGCCTGGCCAAATGCGTCGTGCGCCGGTCCACCCGGTTGAGCGCGGGAAAGGTCAGCACCCGCGCCAGAGCCGCTTTAGCCAGATTATTATCGCCCAGCACGGAGAGGACAATACCATAATCAAGCAGCAGCTTCGCCGGAACGGCGGACTTATGCACAGTTATCGTGTCACGCAGCACAGTAAACGCACCCGGCGCCCGGTCAAGCGACATGAGCAGCCGCGAATGGCGGCCCGCCTCAATAATACTGGCGGCGCTCAGGCTGGCAAGCGCTGAATAACACACAGCTTCATCAAACTGCCCAAGCGCAAAATAAGCCGCGGCCATACTGCGGTAAACCCATACCATTTCTCTGGCACCGACCGGTGAGCGAACAATCTTAGCTAATTCCTCCGCTGGAACCCGGTTTAACACATCGATGATTTCATCCAGCTCAGCGATGGCGCGCGCAGGATCGCCGCGTTCATAGAGCACCCGCGCATAATTCTGGCGAACAACAAAATTATCCGGGGATTGTTCACGCGCTTGCAGCAGCACATCCTCTGCCTCCTCCATGCGTCCCTGCGCAAGCAGCGAAGCCCCAAGATCGCTCTGTACGCTTACGGTTTGCGGCCTCAAGGCAAGCGCAGCGCGAAAGGCATCTTCTGCATGCTCTGCGCGTCCGCGCGCAGCGTAAGCTTTTCCGGAATTTACTAAAGATATAAAGCGGAGCTCTTCAGGCGGAAGAATGCTTGCTTCGCGCTCGGCAGGCGGAGCGATGCATCCCGCAAACGCTTCTGCCATAAAAAGCAGCAAGAATGCTGTCCTCCGCCATCCCCGCAAATAATTAAGCAATCGCGCTCGAATCATTCTTTCATCTCAAAACAGCCTGTTTGCCGTGCGCAGCACAGAACCAGGGTTATATAACAGCTTTCTTCAACCGAGGCCATGCACACTAAGCCTCGGTAATCTTACTCTTTCCTTCTTTACTTGACCGCGATATCACTTTGCAGAATCAATGATGGTTTACCGTCCAAGTTGTGGTAGATAAACACGCTCGCCGGCACGCGGCGCACAATACAACACTCTTTAACTTAGGATATTTAAGATAGTGGGAAAGAACTTAAATTACTCCCGGTTTAATATGTGGCTCTCTGTTGCTGTAGCTGTCGGTGCACTTGCTGCCGTTGTTTATCTGACCAAACCCGCTAAGCGGGCGTTCGACTCGCCGATTCCAGTTTCCGCCAAAAACGCAGACAGCACGCAAAAAACCCTAGTGCCGCCCTCGCCGGATAAACCTGCGCAGGATAGTTTTCAAAATCTTGCACCAATGGTGGTACCAGAACTGAGCGAGAAAAAACATTTGAATGCCGAAGAGCCTCACCCCACTATTCCACCCGAGCTTCAGGCCCAGCTTGAGGCCGAGCCTCCAGAATTGCCCGAAGAAATGAAAGAACAGCTCCGAAACCCGCCGC
Organism: Pseudomonadota bacterium; assembly: GCA_029555385.1. Classification (GTDB taxonomy): domain Bacteria; phylum Bdellovibrionota_C; class UBA2361; order SZUA-149; family SZUA-149; genus JAKPSH01. The sequence goes on along the minus strand of JAKPSH010000218.1, from coordinate 1,602 downwards.
GGGAGCTGCCGCCCGATCTCAAGGCACAGCTTGAAGCGCCGCCGCCCGAGATACCGGAAGACATCAAGCGTGCACTGCAAACTCCACCGCGCATTGTTACACTGGACGAAGTAAACACTCCGCCATCGCCACAAGGCGGCAACTGAAGAAAAAGGCGCGCATTGGCGGGTTTTTTTCGACAACCTTGAAGGAGGGGACTGGTCGTGACAATTATGCAGAACACCCCCCAGTTTCAACAGTTCTACAGCCGCGGCGTGTTGTTTTGCGGAAACCCGTTATTGCTGGTTATTTGGAGCGCGATTTCCGTTGCCGTGCTGATTACAGACGTGCTGACTGGACCGGAAGTTCGCTTCCCCGTTGTCTTTGCCTTACCGGTGGTGCTTAGCGCATGGTTTAACGGCTTTATCCCCGGTTTGCTTTTTGCCTTCGTGCTGCCGCTTGCACGGGTCGTGCTTTTTTACTTCGTCTGGAATGTCCCCTGGCAGCAATACGAGCTTCTAATCAATGACCTCATTCAGCTTGCAACACTGACTCTTCTTGCTTACCTGGCTGCCTTTGCCGCCGAACAGCAGCGCCAAGTGCGCGTTCTCCGGGGACTGCTGCCCATCTGTTCTTTCTGTAAGAAAATCCGCACGGCGACAGGCGACTGGAAGCAGCTCGAAACGTATATTCGCGAGCACTCCGAAGCGGAATTCAGCCACGGCATGTGTGAACAATGCGCCGAGCACGAGTACGGTTTTCGCGCTAAGAAATAATCCTTCAAATATTGAGCTGGGCGCCGCATTGCGGTGCCCGCACAGGGGCTTAAGAATGATTGATTTAACGATAGTCATTTTATTTGTTCTTTATTCTGTCACCTCCGGTTTTCGTCACCGCAGCCGGGCATCGCAAAGCCCCGAGGATTACTTCCTCGCCGGACGCACACTCCGCGGCTGGCAGGCGGGAGTGAGTATGGCAGCAACACAGTTCGCTGCAGACACTCCACTGCTTGTCGCGGGCCTCATCGCCACGGGCGGGATTTTTCTTGTCTGGCGTTTATGGATATACGGCCTTGCATTTCTCCTGCTTGGCTTTGTTTTTTCGGTGCGCTGGCGCCGGGCGCGCGTGCTTACTGACGCTGAATTCGCCGAGCTGCGTTACAGCGGACGGGGAACTCTGACCCTGCGCACGTTGAAAGCTCTATATTACGGCATCGTGCTTAATTGCTCAATTTTGGCGATGGTCCTTGTCGCCACGCTGCGCATCAGCGAAGTGTTTCTGCCGTGGCACAACTGGCTGCCCGCGGAGATTTACCAGCCATTCTCGCACCTGCTCAGCAGCTTTAATTTATCGCTTGGCGACAGTGTAACCGGTCTGGACAAAGCAACTTTTGCCGCAAACTCCGTGATCAGCATCCTGGCGATTGTTTCCTTTACTACGCTTTATTCAACGATGGGCGGATTGCGCAGTGTCGTGGCAACTGACGTGATGCAATTCAGCATCGCCATGCTGGGCACGGTCTGCTACGCCGCTTGGCTCATCGCCGGTATCGGCGGCTTCGGCGCCCTGTCCTTGCGCCTGGTTGAGTTTTATGGCGAAGCACAGAGCCGGACTCTGATTTCC